>JARFQV010000246.1 GCA_029287615.1 Pseudomonadota bacterium
CTCTATCGCGGCGTGTATCCGGTCAGTTTCGATGCCACCAGTACTGACCATGCAGAGGTAAACAGGGAAGCGATCGATGAGTTGATGCGCCGCGGCGCAGTTCGTGACGGAGACCTCGTGCTGATCACCAAGGGAGAGTTGATGGGTGTGCTGGGTGGAACCAATGCCATGAAGATCGTTCGTGTTGGAGACCATGAACTCAGCAACATATGAACCGCCGTTGAAACCGGCATCGTTATCCTGCAACGCGGGTCTGGCGGCATCTGTGATGGTGCCAGACCTTTTTACATTCATTTGAATACGAAAGAACCAATCCACAGGAGGTAGAAATGGCCCTGATATCACTGCGCCAGCTTTTGGATCATGCTGCTGAACACAATTATGGTGTTCCAGCATACAATGTAAACAATATGGAACAAATGCATGCAATCATGGAAGCAGCTGCCGAGACGGACAGTCCGGTTATCGTTCAGGCATCAGCAGGCGCCCGTTCTTATGCGGGTGCCCCCTTCCTCCGGCATTTGATTCAGGCTTCGATCGAGCAATGGCCTGATATTCCCATTGTCGTCCATCAGGATCATGGTGCCTCACCCAGTGTATGCCAGCGTTCGATCCAGCTTGGTTTCAGTTCCGTAATGATGGACGGTTCTCTTGGTGAGGATATGAAGACACCAATGAGCTTTGACTACAATGTGGATGTTACCCGACGCACCGCGGATATGGCTCACGCCTGTGGCGTGTCCGTTGAAGGAGAACTCGGCTGTCTCGGTTCGCTGGAAACGGGTATGGCTGGTGAAGAAGATGGCTCGGGTGCGGAAGGAAAGTTGTCTCATGACCAGCTCCTGACGGATCCTGAGGAAGCGGCCGAGTTTGTCAAGAAAACCGGGGTAGACGCTCTGGCCATTGCCATTGGTACCAGCCATGGCGCCTACAAGTTTACCCGTCCGCCTACAGGCGATATTCTTGCCATCGAGCGAATCAAGGAACTGCATGCACGTATTCCGGATACCCATCTGGTCATGCACGGATCGTCGTCCGTACCGCAGGACTGGCTGAAGATCATCAATGACTTCGGTGGGGATATGGGGGAAACCTATGGCGTGCCGGTAGAGGAAATCCAGGAAGGGATCAAGCACGGTGTGCGCAAGGTGAATATCGATACCGATCTGCGTATGGCCTCAACGGGGGCTATTCGCAAGCACCTGAAGGAAAATCCATCCAACTTTGATCCGCGGAAATACCTCAAGGCTGCTACAGTCGCCATGAAGGGTATCTGCAAGGATCGTTACGAGGCGTTCGGCACGGCAGGAAACGCCTCGAAAATCACGCCGATTAACCTGGAAGACATGTTCAAGCGCTACGAAAGCGGCGAGCTGGATCCACGGGTAAACTGATCCTGTCGATATTAAAAAGGCGGCTCCGGCCGCCTTTTTTGGGTCTTCACCAAATTGTGTGGGTTTTGCTTATGAATAAGGCGCGATATGTCGCTCGCCAAGCCGCCAGGCACGCAAAGAGGTGCTCGTGTATTGCGTGCCTAACCGATCGGTTAGCTGGCTAACATCTGCGGGGTACCACAGGTGTTCCGGGTGGCTGCCCGTCCGTAATTGTCCATCACAATCTCACCTGGAGACGCGCAGCCTCTTATTCGGGTTTTCGGCCAGGCGGGAAGTCGGCAAGGATCCGGTTTACCGCATTATCGATCATCTTGGTGATTTCCTCCTGGGTACGCAGGTTGTCGACGAAATCACGACCGGTACCCCTCCAGACCAGCTGCTTGTCCTGCTGGCTCAGGATATCGATGATCAGCGTACCCTCCTCGTATTCCGTGGCATAGGTTCGCTGATAGCCGGACCATCCTCCACCATAATAACCACGACTCCAGTAGGGACCGTAAAAATTACTGATTGTGTCATACCGTAGCCTGGTATCGACGGCACCCAGCCAGGTGACCAGGAAATCCGGTGTCCCCTCTGTTGACTTGACGAAACCCTTGCTTTGCAGTGCTGTATCAACCGATGAAATAATACGGTTTCTTATCAGTGGATTATCTACCCGTGCCCCCTCGATTCTGGCATCCTCGACATCCAGCCACCCATAGGTCTGCAGACTGGAAAAATCAAAATCGGGATTATAGTCTGTAGATACAGTGAGTGTGCTGCAGGCTGTAACGGAGAGACTCAGGATAATCGCTGAAATACGCTGGTTGAAGCTGACCATGAATTGCTCCCGGGTATGGCTTGGTACAAGTATCGATTTTATCTGAAGATAGCGCGTCGGGCCGGATTAGACAACGAGTCAGAAAACGAATCGGCAGATCTTCATCTGTCCGTTCCCGCCTGGCAGATGGCAATGCGCTGCGTGCATGGAGTGCCACGGAATTTGTTACTGGCCCTAGTATAATGACAGATTCGAGCAGCCGTTCCGGTACTGAAAATCTGATAGCATACTGGTAACTGGAGGATTATAGATGATGACTCGTCCGGTATCGTATTCTGCAATCATCTGGCTGGTAGCTGGTTATCTGGTCACAGGTGGTTGTGCGAGTATTGAAAAGGAATCGACTCTTAATACGGAACATATACTCAAGGCATCAGGCTTCAGTTCTTTTCCTGCAGATACACCCGAGAGAGTCACCCATTTGACCGCTCTTACCCAACGTAAGCTGGCGCCTCATGAAAGGGACGGGGAAACCTTCTACGTGTTCGCGGATTCGACTTACTGCAAGTGTTTGCTCATTGGTGACGAGAAAGCCTATGAAACATACAGAAATCTGCTTGTGCAGCAGTATACCGAACAGGTTAACGAGGACGCATCGATGGACTGGGGACTGTGGGGAATACCGGTGCCTCTGAATTAGCCACTAATTATCCTGGATACCATATTTTTCGGGAACAACAGGGGACAGCCACCCGTCTCCGGAAATCCTGTTTATCGCCACATAAGGAATATTTCATATCTGTGAATGTAGCAAATAGCGATCCTGCCGTACCTGCTGATCTGTTCGGGTCCTTGCAGAAGAACTGGGGCTGGTTGATGGCGCTGGGCATTATCTTCGTGATTCTGGGTACAGTCGGTCTTGGAATGACCTTCCTGCTGACACTTGCCAGTGTATTTTTCTTTGGCGTCCTTCTCGGCATTGGTGGTGGTGCCCAGCTTGTCGAGGCATTCAAGTGTTCGGGTTGGAAGGGCATTCTTTGGCATGTGCTGATTGCCCTGGCCTATCTCTTTGCCGGCTATACCATGATTGCAAATCCTGCGCTTGCATCTGAAGTGCTCACCCTGATGATTGCATGGGTTTTTATAGTGGTCGGGATCATTCGTCTCGTCATCGGTTTCCAGCATCGCGAGACAAAGGGGTGGTACTGGACCTCGATCGGTGGTGTGATTTCCATTATTCTGGGTGGCATGATACTGGCAAGCTGGCCTGTTTCCGGCTTATGGGTCATTGGCCTGTTTGTCGCTATCGAAATGATCGTAAATGGCTGGTCCTATATATTCATTGCGCTTGCGGCGAAAAAAGCCGGTCAGACCGGTGTAAGGGGTATCGGGCAGGCGCCATCAGCGACATGAAGCTCCACCCCCTGTTCCGTCAAAGCAAGATGAATGGTGATGCCGGCCGGATAATATTTCCCGGTTTCCCAGCGTATTTTCATCATGACAGGGATACTGAAGGATGAACGCGGCATCCATCCACTGCGCCGGATACCTGACTGTTGTATTGCTGGCGGGACTGTTGACGGTGGGATGTACTTCGGGTTCATCCAGAACACTGAAGGTCAATCCGGGAACAGTAGCTGTGCAATATACTCCCGACCAGGTCATCAACCTGATGAGGTCCGAGGGTTATGTGCGAGTGAAGGAACTGGATCGCGGGATCTGGAAAGAGGTCTATGAGATACAGACTCCGTTGTATGTACGAATGTGGTTTGCTGCTGAGGACTCCGCCTTATTCCGGGTGGACGTGGAGGTCAACGAGGACAATGGACGAATTCGATTGCGGTTTCGGGAAGAGGGGAGCAGGCGGTTGAGCAGCGAGGGTGAAATGAGGTTCAGGCTCCTGAAAGATGCGTTTCAGAACCAGTTTGGAAGCGATGTGGTGTCGGACTAGAGCAAGCTCTTCTTATGAAATTGATGGTTTCGGATAACTACAGGATATTGACGACCTGATTTTTCATTCAAAAGGGATCCGGTATGAAATACACCATGATTGTGGAAAACGTGAAATGCGGGGGTTGTGTAAAGAGCATCGAGGAGGGGCTTGCGGTTCTTGGTGGCGTTCAGGAGGTTTCAGTGGATATCCGGTCCGGTTGCGTTAGCCTGGAAGCAGAAGAGGGTCTGGAGCAGTGCCTGGCAGATACGCTGTCCGGACTGGGCTATCCGGTGAAGTCAACTGTTACCGGGTGAAGTTTTGTTGGAAGGGATTTTTTGCGTAGTTGTTCTATATGCCAGATGGCAGGATGTTGATTATTTATCAATCTGTTCTGGAGTTTTCGTCGGGCCTTCCCTTGTCTTCTTCCAATCCATTTTCAGCGGGCGGGCGATCATCGTCATCCATCAGTATCCGGTAGGCAGGTCCCTCCAGGTCGTCGAACTGGCCAGATCGGATCGACCACAGGAAGGCCCATATGATCAGGCCGACCAGGATCAGGGAAAGTGGTATCAGGAGGTAGATGATTTCCATGCCAATCGCGTTCCGGCGGCCCGTCAAGGCCGGTGCTGAAAGATGACGGTGGCCGTCATTTTAACGGCTAGCCCGCATTTCTCACCACGGGGCGAGATGATCGCGCAGAGATTTGGATTCAACATGTATTTTCTGAAGGAGCGGAATACGTACTGTATCTCCGACGATGTACAGGGAAGTACAAGTGCCGCCAGAGGCAGGAGAAGGTGAGACCGGGAACCGGTCGAGAGACTGGCCTGGGCCATGCCGTAAGCGGCCTGAAGAAAATACATTTTGAATTCATGGAGCAAGCGAGGGTTCGTCATCGTGGTGAGAAATGTGGTCCAGGGCCGCTTTTTACCGGTCTTCGGCGGGTCAGCCGCAGCGCATTGAGAACGACCAGCAGCGAACTGCAGGACATTCCTATGGCTGCCATCCACGGAGCGATATAACCCATGGCGGCGGCAGGCAGAGCAACCAGGTTATAGGTTACGGCCCAGCCAAGGTTCTGCCGGATAATTCGCAGGGTCTTCCCGGCCAGCCTTGTCCCGGTTAACAGATTCCCCAGCTTGTCCGAGAGCAGGACCAGGTCGGCACTGGCGTGTGCCAGACTGGAGGCACTGTGCATTGCGATGGATACATCGGCTGCCGAAAGCACGGGAGCATCGTTGATACCGTCACCGATCATAGCCACCACGGCACCTTCTTCCTGCAGGCAACGGACCTGGATCAGCTTGTCCTGCGGGGATGCCTCCGCGTGAACATCCGTAATTCCAACTGTTTTAGCGACCCTGCTGGCCGCCTCCTGATGATCACCGGTTAATAGCAGGACCTTGATTCCAGCGTGCTGCAGCGAGCGGATCAGCTCTGGCGCGCCTTCCCGGACTTCATCGCGAAGTGTAAAGGCATGGTGGATGCGAACATCATCCGCCAGCAGTACCACGGTATCCCCTGACTGGCCCAGCTTTCCCATCAGGCCGGCGTCCGGGTATTGTCCGGTACATGCGTGGATATAGGCGGGCGCACCGATATGCCAGAGATGTCCGTCGATCCTTCCCGATAAGCCGGCGCCGGGTGTATTGACGACGTTGATTGCCTGCATGGAACCGGCCTGTTTGACCATCCCGGTTATTGCCTGTGCAATCGGGTGTTCGGAATGGCTCTCCAGCGCCACTGCCACCTGCAGGTTGCCTGCATTGTCCGTTCCCGGGAGTGCGTGACTGGTTACCACCGCCGGGCATCCCCGGGTAAGGGTGCCGGTCTTGTCAAAAACAAAATGAGTGCTCCGGGCCAGCGTCTCCAGGGCGTCTCCGCGTGTCGTCAGTAAACCGGTAGACATAAGGGCACCGGATGCTGCGCTGATTGCGGTTGGTGTTGCCAGGGACAGTGCGCAGGGACAGGTTACCACCAGCACGGCCACCGTGATCGGGAGCCAGGCATCGGGTTGATGTTGCCACCAGTACCAGGCGACCAGGCAGGCCAGCAGGACCACACCGGCAACGAACCAGGAGGCAATACGGTCGGCGGCACGGGTGATCGGCGGGCGGTGGCCCTGCGCATCATCCAGCATTCTCATGATTCCGGCGAGAATGGTCTCGGCGCCAACCCGTTCAACGCGCATCTGCAGCGGGCTGTCGATATTGATGCTGCCACCGACCAGGCTACTTCCTCTATCCTTGGTGACCGGTGTGCTTTCGCCGGTCAGCAGTGATTCATTGACAGTCGATTTTCCATCCGTGACCAACCCATCGGCGGGCACGGTATCCCCGGGCCGGATCAGCACCCGGTCAGCGGGTTGAAGTTCTGCAACCGGGACGAGTTCCTCATCGTAGCCATTCGGCCCGCTTGACAGGCGGGTTGCCAGTGCCGGTACCGAATGCCCCAGGCGTTCCGCCGTCTCAGCCCCCCGTTTACGGGCCATGATCTCGAAATAGCGGCTGACCAGCAGAAAAAAAACAAACATCACCACCGAGTCATAATAGACATGCCCCCGACCGGTTAGCGTGGCATGCACGCTGCCGGTAAAGGCCACCAGCAGGCCCAGCGAAACCGGGACATCCATACCAGCGCTGAAGTGACTGAGGTCACGCCATGCACCCCGGAAAAACGGGGCTGCGGAATAGAGCAGTACCGGTAGCGTGAGCAAGAGCCCAAGCCATCTGAAGAATGTCGCATACCCGGCCTCCATACCGGACCAGTCTCCAGCATAGAGTGCGACAGACAGGATCATGACCTGCATGCCAAGTACGCCCGAGACGCCGATCCGCCGTAACTGGTTGCTGCGTTCGTGCTCGAAAATCTGCTGCTGGCGGAGCGGGTCATAGGGATGGGCCTCGTAACCGATCGCCCGAATGGCCCGCAGGATTTCACTGAGACGGATGCGGGAATCATCCCAGCGAACCCTGGCCCGGTGTGTTGAATAATTGATTCTTGCCTCTGTCACGCCCGGCAGGCTGGTGAGATGCCTTTCATTGAGCCAGATGCAAGCGGCACAGGTAATCCCCTCGATGATCAGCGAGGCTTCCCGGATCGTGCCCTCCGCATGACGCACAAAGCTTCTCTGTATATCGGGATGATCGTATACCTCTGTCTGCTGGATGAATTCAGGGACCAGTTCACGGCCGGTCGGTGGTGCTTCCGTCCGGAATTTGTAAAAGTCCTTGTGACCGGAGGCAACGATTGCATGTGCCACGGCCTGGCAGCCCGGGCAGCACATCGGCCGATCCTGCCCGTCAATGCGAACCACCAGATCAAGACCCCGGGGGACCGGAAGTCCGCAATGATAACAATTTACCGGATTTCTGCCCTCGATATCGGGTGTGTCTGCCTGGAGGGAGGGTTTTGTGCCTTGCATGGTTAAAATAACGTAAATTTATTGACCTGGATCAAGTCCGCTCTCTTTTCCGTCTATCATAATCCCCGGAACTGGAATTGTTGGATGTTTTTATGAATATACCGAGCCTTGCAGGCATGGGTCTGTTGATGGTGCTGATACTGGCCAGTGTGCTGGGAGTCAGTATTGCCATTCTTCGCAATTATCGTACCGGTTTGCGTCATCGCGACCCGATTGATTCCAGAATTCGTCACCTCCGACTGAATGATATGCTGCGTGTCATGGGCATCGACCGGCAGTTGTACCTGCATAATGCTCCCTTAAACCAGGTTCATGCGCAGATAAACAGCTGCGAGAAGTGCGATGCAAAGGAAGCCTGTGAAGAATTCTTTGATCCTGCTACTGCGGACTTTGAAGCAGACAGCCGGGAGCTGGAAAATGGTTTTTGCCCGAACAGGGACTCACTGGCTGATACGGCCGGAAAGTATAGCATAGGCCCGCTCACGAAGGGATGAGCGGGGCGGCGATTTGTTGTCTGGCGTGGTTCGGTTGACCGCACGGATCACCCGTTGCCGAAGCCCGTCGATAGCCGGGCACCCAGGGTGCGATCGTATACCGGGGCATCATTTGGCGTTGACCGGGATAACCGGTTTAACGCAAACTAGGCTCCCCGGATCATCGACCATCAATGTAGGTTGCCATGATCAGCAAGTCATTCGACGGCAGTTGATCGGCAATATGCCGTGCCAGCTTCATCGTGTAGCGCCAGAATTCTCATCCGCTAACACTGGCGGCCGAGCAGACATTCTAAGGGAGTAAGGACTAATGATCTTCAAGCATATCGTAGGTCTGTTTACGAATCCCAAGCGTGAGTGGGAGGCCATACGGGATGACAAGTGTACCATTGGCAAGTGCTACGCGATGCATGTTCTTATCCTGGCGGCAATCCCCGCTGTATCCGGATTTATCGGGACCACCCAGATTGGATGGCAGATAGGTGCTGGTGATCCCATCAAGCTGACTACCCAGAGCGCGCTGATTATCGCACTTCTCTATTACCTCGCCATGCTGGTCGGGGTATTTTCCATGGGCTGGATGATTCACTGGATGGGCAATACCTATGGTACCGATGCGTCTCTTTCCCAGAGTGTCGTGCTGGCTGCCTATACGGCTACTCCACTGTTTTTGATCGGTATTATGGAGCTGTATCCCGTTTTGTGGCTGAACATGGTCATCGGCCTGCCTGCGCTGGCCTATACCGTATATCTGCTCTATACCGGTTTGCCCATCATGATGGGTGTCTCGGAAGACCGCGGTTTTCTGTTTTCCAGTGCGGTACTGGCTGTGGGCCTCGTAGCTTTTGTTGCATTGCTGGTGGTGACCGCATTGCTGTGGGGCTTCGGCCTTGAACCGGCCTTTACCAGATAGATTTGCATAAGGGTTCTCCCGCCTTTGGTGACCGGCGGGGGGTTTGATTCATAAACAATCCAGGGAGGTCGGTATGACCGATCAGGAAACCTACAATTACAAGGTGATTCGGCAGTTCTCCATCATGACCATAGTCTGGGCCATTGTTGGCATGCTGGTGGGTGTCATCATTGCCGCACAGCTGGCCTGGCCGGCGTTGAACTTTGATATCCCATGGCTGACATTCGGACGCCTGCGACCCCTGCACACCAATGCGGTGATATTTGCCTTTGGAGGCTGTGCCCTTTTCGCCACGTCCTACTACGTGGTGCAGCGGACCTGCCATGTGCGGCTGATCAGTGACAAGCTGGCGGCATTCACCTTCTGGGGATGGCAGCTGGTAATTGTGGGAGCAGCCATCACGCTGCCCCTCGGTATCACCACCAGCAAGGAGTACGCCGAACTCGAGTGGCCCATCGACATCCTGATCACCCTGGTCTGGGTCACGTATGCCATCGTATTTTTTGGCACGATTATCAAGCGCAAGGTTCCGCACATCTACGTGGCCAACTGGTTTTACGGTGCCTTTATCCTGACGGTTGCGATACTGCACGTCTTCAACAGCGCGGCCCTGCCGGTGGGTTTGTGGAAGTCCTATTCTGTCTATGCTGGCGTGCAGGATGCCATGGTCCAGTGGTGGTATGGTCATAATGCGGTCGGTTTCTTTCTGACCGCCGGCTTCCTGGGCATGATGTATTACTTCGTCCCCAAACAGGCCAACCGACCGGTGTATTCATACCGTCTTTCGGTCGTACACTTCTGGGCGCTGATCTTTACCTACATCTGGGCGGGTCCCCATCATCTGCATTACACGGCCCTACCGGACTGGGCGCAGTCGCTGGGCATGATCATGTCGCTGATCCTGCTGGCACCCTCCTGGGGTGGAATGATCAATGGCATCATGACGCTATCAGGCGCCTGGGAGAAGCTGCGCACGGACCCGGTGCTCCGGTTTTTGATTGTATCGATATCCTTCTATGGTATGTCCACCTTCGAGGGACCGATGATGTCGATCAAGACGGTCAACGCACTGTCGCATTACACAGACTGGACCATTGGACATGTGCACTCGGGCGCACTGGGCTGGGTGGCTCTGGTGTCCATGGGGAGTATGTACTATCTGATCCCGAGGCTGTTCGGTCGCGAAATCTACAGCCTGAAACTGGTGGAGTTGCATTTCTGGACGTCAACGATCGGCATCGTTCTCTATATCACCTCCATGTGGGTGGCGGGGATCATGCAGGGACTGATGTGGCGGGCGACGAACCTCGATGGCACGCTTACCTACAGTTTCGTTGAATCGGTGCAGGCCATGCATCCCTACTATATCGTG
The DNA here is from genome assembly GCA_029287615.1 of Pseudomonadota bacterium. GTDB lineage: Bacteria > Pseudomonadota > Gammaproteobacteria > UBA9214 > UBA9214 > JARFQV01. Next base: position 10,294 of record JARFQV010000246.1, read on the forward strand.
CGTTTTCTCGGCGGGGCGATTTTCCTGCTGGGCAGTCTGGTCATGGCGTACAACATCTGGAAAACCATTGCAGGGGCGAAACCGGTTGAGGCAGCCATTCCCGCACCTGCCGTGGCGCACTGAGGAAGCGAATTATGGCTACAGGACATGACAAGATAGAGAAAAATGTTGGTCTGCTGATCGTGTTAGTGCTGCTGGTGGTCTCCGTTGGCGGCCTGGTGCAGATCGTGCCACTGTTCTTTCAGTATTCAACCACGGAGCCGGTTGCCGGTCTGGAACCATATTCGCCGCTGCGGCTCGCCGGCCGTGACATTTATATCCGCGAGGGCTGTTATGTTTGTCATTCACAAATGATCCGCCCCTTCCGGGCCGAGACCGAACGCTATGGCCATTACTCCGTGGCTGGTGAGTATATCTACGATCATCCGTTTCAGTGGGGGTCCAAGCGGACGGGACCGGATCTGCATCGGGTAGGCGGGCGATACAGCGACGAATGGCATCGGGTGCACCTGGTCAATCCGCGTGATGTCGTGCCCGAGTCGATTATGCCGGGTTACCCGTGGCTGGAGGAAAATGCGGTCGATGCCAGCGACATCAGTGAGAAAATGAAGGTACTCCGCACGCTGGGGGCACCCTATACGGATGCGCAAATCGATGCTGCACCACAGGCGCTCGAAGGCAAAACAGAGATGGATGCAATGATCGCCTATCTGCAGGGCCTGGGTACTCTGGTCAAGGCACGGAGATAGATCTTGGATTTTGGCCTGATTGACATAATCTGGACGGTCGTGGTCATGATTCTGTTTATCGGAATCGTGATCTGGGCCTACAGCGGGAAACGACGCAAGGCCTTTGATGAGGCAGCACGTATTCCGCTGGAAGACGACGACCGGCCGATCGCGGAAGATTCATCGAAGGAGAAACCTCATGGCTGATTTCACCAGTAGTTTCTGGAACTGGTACATCATCATCCCCACGGTCCTCGGTATCCTGGGTTGTTTCTGGCTGATTCGCTGGTTGTCATCCACGCCCATGAAGCCGGGTGAAAAGGTGAAGACCATGGGGCATGTATGGGACGAGGATCTGGAGGAACTCAACAACCCCCTGCCAAGGTGGTGGCTGAACATGTTCTACATCACCCTGTTTTTTGGTATCGGCTACCTGATACTGTATCCGGGGCTCGGGACCTTCAAGGGACTCCTGGGCTGGACATCGGTTGGACAGTATGATCAGGAAATAGACAAGGCGGATGTGAAGTACGGACCCCTGTTTTCCAAATATTTCTCCAGTGATCTGCAGACCGTATCGACCGATCCACAGGCCCTGAAGATGGGTGAGCGCCTGTATGTGACCTACTGTGCGGTCTGTCACGGATCGGATGCACGGGGTGCGCGCGGCTTCCCCAATCTGCGGGACGATGACTGGCTCTATGGCGGTGATCCCGAGGCGATCAAGATCTCCATTCTCGATGGGCGCAAGGGAGTAATGCCGCCCTGGCAGGATGCGCTCGGCGGAGCCGAGGGGGTTGCGGATATGTCGAGCTATGTGCTCAGCCTGAGCGGGCGCGAGGTGGATACGGCGGCCGCTGAACGGGGCAAGGAAAAATACCAGACCCTGTGTGTGGCCTGCCATGGCGCAGACGGCACGGGTAACCAGGCGCTGGGTGCACCCGATCTGACTAATGGCAAGTGGTTGTATGGTGGTTCCGAGAAGGCCATCAGTGAAACCATCGCACTGGGCCGCAATGGAATTATGCCGCCACACCGCGAGTTCCTCGGGGAAGAGAAGGTCCACATCCTTGCGGCTTATATATACAGCCTGTCCCGGGATAGTAGCGGAGACTAGCCGGTCAGGAGTCACAACAGGTGTCCGGTGAAGAAAAGGAAATCCCGAAACTGCAGAAATGCATAGCGGTGCTGTGGCCGTCATTCCTGACGGCCGGCGCTGCGACGGGTCTCTTTTTTTCGGCGTTTGATCCATACGATCTTTTCCCCTTTGGCGAGGATACCGGCCTCAGCCGACTCGGCATCTATACCATCGGTTTCTTTCTGTTCTGGGCGCTGACGGCTGTTTCCGGTATTGGCACCCTTTATTTCGCAATCACCAACTGTCTGCGCTACAACACCTCCCGTCGCCAGGACTGAGGCGCTTCTCCATGGATGTAAACAAAACGAACCAGGCGGCTCGTCCGGATTCTACGGCGGACGAGCAGATTGAGCAGTCCCTGTATGCCAGACAGGAAAAGATCTATCCGCGTGAAGTACACGGCCTGTTTGCAAGGCTCAGGGCGCTGGGTGTACTCAGCCTGCTGGGAATCTTCTATGGTGTGCCGTGGCTGCGCTGGGGTGGCCATCAGGCCATTCTGTTCGACTTGCCGGCCCGTAAATTTCATATCTTCGGCCTGACCCTCTGGCCGCAGGATTTTATCTACCTGGCCTTTTTGCTGATAATCGCCGGTTTAACCCTGTTTTTTGTCACTGCCCTGGCGGGTCGTATCTGGTGCGGTTATGCCTGTCCCCAGACAGTCTGGACCGAGGCATTCCTGTGGATAGAACGCAAGGTCGAGGGTGACCGGATGAAGCAGCGCAAGCTGGATGCGCAGCCCTGGAATGCCAGGAAGATCCGGGTAAAGGCCACCAAGCATGCCTTGTGGATCCTGTTTTCCCTGTGGACCGGGTTTACCTTCGTCGGTTATTTCACCCCGATTATCGAACTGGGGCAGAGACTGATCGTGGTGAACCTTGGGCCCTGGGAGACCTTCTGGATTATTTTTTACGGCTTTGCCACCTATGGCAATGCTGGCTGGATGCGCGAACAGGTATGCAAGTACATGTGTCCCTATGCTCGATTCCAGAGCGCAATGTTCGACCGGGATACGCTGATCATCTCCTATGACCAGGCGCGTGGAGAACCACGTGGTTCACGCAAGCGCAGTGCCGATCACCACGGTCTGGGTCTCGGTGACTGTATCGATTGTACGATGTGTGTGCAGGTGTGTCCTACCGGTATCGATATTCGTGACGGGCTGCAGTATGAATGCATAGCCTGTTCGGCCTGTATTGATGCCTGTGATGATGTGATGGACAAGATGGGCTATGACAGGGGGCTGGTCCGTTACACCACGGAAACCGCCATGCATGGGGGAAAGAGGCATATTATCCGGCCGCGTATCATCGTATACGCACTGTTTTTGCTGACGATAATGTCAATCTTCGCATGGTCGATAGCCCATCGGGTGGTGCTGGAACTGAATGTGATACGTGATCGAAACAGCCTCTATCGCGAGACCAGTGATGGCCTGATCGAGAATGTCTATACTCTGAAGGTACTGAACAAGGATGATGCCGAACATAGCTATAGTCTCGGCGTAAGCGGAATTCCAGGTCTGGCACTGAAGTCTGATCTCAAGGAAATACGTGTCGAGCCAGGGGGAGTGCTGGAGGTGCCCGTCCGCTTGCATGCGGACGAATCCGAACTGCAATCCCGCAGCAGTCAGGTTGTCTTCACGCTGGTTGCCAATGACGATCAAACCCTGTCGGTAACGGAAAACGCCCGTTTCATCGGGCCATGAAAGGAATGGAAACCACGATGCGCATATCGTCCAAACGGAGAACATGGCGTCGGGAGCCATGGGTATGGTTTCTGATCCTGTTTCCTGCCACCGCGGTTGTGGCCGGTTTTTTTACCCTTTATCTCGCCATTTCCTCCGATGACGGACTGGTGGTCGATGATTACTACAAGAAAGGCAAGGAGATTAATCGTGTGCTGTCACGCGATTATGCAGCGGCAAAACACGGGCTCAGCGGTGAACTGGCTATAGACAACGCTGAGGGAGTGGTGATGTTGCAACTGAGCGCGAGGGAATATTCGCTGCCCGGCGAGGTTGTCCTGTCTGTCCTGCATCCGACGAGGGGGGGGCTGGATCGGACAGTCACACTGGCAGATATTGGTCAGGGTCGGTACCGGGGAGTTATTCCTCCCCTGGTCCAGGGACGCTGGTATGTGCAACTGGAAGCAGATGACTGGCGCCTGACGGGGGCTTTGCGGGTGCCCGATACCAGGGTCCTGTCTCTTGTTCCGGTCCTGTCCGACTGATTATGGCGGATGAACTCAGCTTGACAGCGGCCTTTATGGTCGGTCTGCTGGGTTCCGTTCACTGTGTCGGCATGTGCGGGGGCATCGTTGGCGCCCTGACCATGGGTTTATCTTCGCGTATCCGTGAATCCCGCCGGCACATGTTGCCTTACCTGCTGTCCTATAACGGGGGGCGCATTACCACATATACCGTCATGGGAGCCGTTGCGGGAGCCGTTGGCGGAACCCTGACGGGCAGTGAGTGGCTGGTCGAGCACAAGGTAGGTGCGATCATCTCCGGTGTATTCATGGTGTTGCTGGGTCTCTATCTGGCGGGGTGGTGGCGAGTCCTGGTGGTGCTGGAAAAGGGTGGTGCGGTTTTATGGAGATCCATCGAACCAGTCGGTCGCCGTTTCCTGCCCGTCCGTAACCCGCTACAGGCGTATCTGCTGGGACTGGTATGGGGCTGGTTACCCTGTGGAATGGTCTATGCCGTACTGGTATGGTCGCTGATGAGTATCGGGGCCGGATCGGGAGCCATGCTGATGCTGGCCTTCGGTCTTGGAACACTGCCGATGTTGCTGACCATGGGGACGGCAGCGAAGTGGCTGGGTGTACTGATACGCAAGCCACTGGTACGGCAACTGGCAGGGCTGAGCGTCATACTTTTTGGCCTCTATACGGTTGCCTCAGTCGTCATACCGGGTGGGGACTCGATGCATCACCATCATCATGGCGAAAAGGTTCCTGACCATCGCATGGCCTGGGTGCAATCATCCGGTTCTTCAAATATTAGAAACACAATATATAGTGTTCATCTGTTATGCGTCGAATCCGTGTAAATATTCTGTTGACATCGGCACAAAATTAGTAACATCCTGATATATAATACATATATTTTGTATCTTTGTGTGGCTTGACAGGGTTCTCCTGGCGGAATACTCTTTCGGTATCGGCACTAGATATTGTGTGTCGGAAAACACGTTACGAGGCCGGTTTTTCGGGGAGGAGGACACCGGTGCCCGGGCTGACGTGTATTCCTGCATGACCTGCCGTAAATCAATCAATAAACAGGGGGAGAACCACAGGCATGAGAAACGCGCATCTGAAAGCCGTACCCAACTCGGTCGCCGATATTCCGTTCCAGGCGGCTTCCCTGGATATCTGGGATAAAAAATACCGCCTGAAGTCCAGGGACGGTGTCATCATTGACCAGGATATCGAGGGTACCTACCAGCGAATCGCGAAGTCACTGGCCGATATCGAGACCACGCCGGAACTGCGTGAGGTGTGGTATGAACAGTTTGTGTGGGCATTGCGCCATGGCGCCATCCCCGCCGGACGCATTACCTCCAATGCGGGCGCCCGGGAACACAAGCCGGCAACTTCAACGATCAACTGTACAGTTTCCGGCATCATTCAGGATTCGATGAACGATATCCTGGAAAAGGTGCACGAGGCAGGCCTGACGCTCAAGGCCGGTTGCGGGATCGGCTATGAGTTTTCCACCCTGCGGCCCAGGGGTGCCTATGTTTCCGGTGCCGGGGCCTATACATCCGGGCCGCTTTCCTTCATGGATATCTATGACAAGATGTGTTTCACGGTTTCGTCCGCGGGTGGCAGGCGGGGGGCGCAGATGGCGACTTTCGATGTGGGCCATCCTGATGTACTGGATTTTATCCGCGCCAAACGTGAGGATGGCCGCCTGCGCCAGTTCAATCTCTCATTGCTGATCACCCAGGATTTCATCGATGCCGTGAAAAAGGATTCGGCCTGGCGCCTCGCATTCCCGATCATCGATATGGAGCTGGACGAGAGCATTAACCTGCATGACCCCAATCAGGTGCTGTGGCGGGAATGGCCCCATAAAAACAACTATGTGACCAATGAGGATGGCCTGGTTGCCTGCAAGGTTTACAAGACCATACCTGCGAGGCGTCTGTGGGATATGATCATGGCATCCACCTACGATTTTGCCGAGCCCGGTTTTATCCTCATTGACAAGGTCAATGAGATGAACAACAACTGGTTCTGCGAGGATATCCGGGCAACCAATCCCTGCGGTGAACAACCACTCCCGCCCTATGGTTCCTGTCTGCTGGGTTCCATAAACCTCACCAAGTTTGTGCGACATGCCTTTACTGAAGAGGCAAGTTTCGACTGGGAGGAATTCTGCAAGGTAGTGGCCATCTTTACCCGGATGCTGGATAACGTGGTGGAGATCAATGGTCTTCCGCTGGAACAGCAAAGACGGGAGATCTACAGCAAGCGCCGTCACGGTATGGGATTTCTGGGACTGGGCTCAACCGTAACCATGTTGCGCATGAAATATGGTTCCGCCGAATCACTGGAATTTACCGAGCGCGTAAGCAGGGAGCTGGCGGTAACCGGCTGGAAGCAGGGCCTGGAGCTTGCCCGGGAAAAGGGGCCGGCGCCCATCATGGACGAGGAATTCGAGGTAACCGGGGAAATGTTACGCAAGAGGCCGGAGATGCGCAGGGACGGCTACCGGCTGGGTGACCGGATCAAGGGCAGGGAACTGCATGTAAGGTACAGCCGGTACATGCAGCGCTTGTCAGAGATCGAGCCGGATCTGGTCAGGGATCTCGCCGAGTCCGGTGCGCGCTTTACCCATCATAGTTCCATTGCGCCAACCGGTACCATCTCCCTCTCGCTGGCCAACAATGCGAGCAATGGTATCGAGCCCAGTTTCGCCCATCATTACTTCCGCAATGTGATTCGGGAAGGCAAGAAGAGCAAGGAAAAGGTGGATGTCTATTCCTTTGAGCTACTTGCCTACCGGGAACTGATCAATCCATGTGCGATGTCGGAGGCCGGCAACGAAGCTTCCAGCCTGCCCGATTATTTTATTGCGGCCGACGATGTTACCCCGCGCCAGCATGTGGACATACAGGCGGCCGCCCAGCGGTGGGTGGATTCCTCCATATCCAAGACCGCCAATGTGCCGACGGATTATGCCTATGATGATTTCAAGGATATCTATTTATATGCCTATGAGCAGGGTCTGAAGGGTTGTACCACCTTTCGTTTCAATCCAGAGGCGTTTCAGGGCGTACTGGTCAAGGAAAAGGATCTGGAGAATACCACCTACCAGTTCAGCCTGGATGATGGTTCCGTTGTCCGGCTCAAGGGTAATGAAGAGCTGGAATATGATGGTGAGTTGCACACAGCTGCCAATCTATACGATGCCCTGAAGGAGGGTTATTACGGGAAGTTCTAGTTTTGAATTGATCGATATAGTGAATCAGAGACCTCCAGGAGCAGAATATGGCTATCAAGATTGACAAGAAAATTGTTGACTACAGCGTAGTGAAGGAAGAAGAACCCGAAGTGGAAGGCGCATCTCCCGCCACTGCGCCTGCCGAGAAGGACAACATCGTACAGCTGCATGAAAAACTGGAACGGCCGGAGATGCTGATCGGCTCTACCTATAAGGTGAAGACACCGCTATCGGAACATGCCCTGTATGTCACCATCAATGACATAATCCTGAACCCGGGCACCGAGCATGAGCTGAGACGGCCTTTCGAGATCTTTATCAACTCCAAGAACATGGATCATTTTCAGTGGATCGTGGCACTCACCAGGATTATTTCTGCCGTATTCAGGAAAGGGGGGGACGTAACTTTTCTGGTAGAAGAACTGCGATCCGTGTTCGATCCCAGGGGGGGGTATTTCAAGAAAGGCGGCAAGTACATGCCGTCACTGGTTGCTGAAATAGGCGATGCCATTGAATGCCATCTGCGCATGATCGGTATGTTGAAGGACGAGGGGCTGGATGAACATCAGAAGAAACTGGTGGCGGAAAAACGTGCCCAGTATGAAACCGCTGTCACCGAGAGTACCGAGTCGGGCGATACCAGTGACTTTCCTGCAGGTTCGCAATTATGCTCCAAATGCCAGACCAGGGCGGTGATTCAGATGGATGGTTGTCTGACCTGCCTCAATTGCGGTGATTCCAAGTGTGGATGAATGATATCTGGCCCGGGAGGCGCAGCACATCTTCTCGCCATGAGCCGCCGAATTCTGGGGCGGGTGGCCGAAAAAGCTGTCTGGCGCTATACTGGTCTTCAAAATAACAAGACTCATCGGGTAAGACCTCAGGGCCTGGTGAGCATGGTGGAGTGTCATGCTGTTACAACACAAGCCCGTTCCTGGTTACTGGTATACCAATATTGCTGGACAATTGATTCAGGTACGTGCTGTGCTCTATGGATCCGGAGAGCGTTGCCGGATCATGCTTGAGTACATCAACGGGAAACGGGAATGCGTAAATATGGCGGGCTGGTCAGCCATGGATCTCGTACTGCATTCTCCCGGTCGTGAGCACCGAAACAGGGCACGGGACCTCTGATTCCGGTCAAATCGGGGGCGAATCCCGGGTCTTTCCGCTCATCGGCGTTCTCGCCGGCCATCGGGTGATTCCGGGGCAGTCCCGTATCCGGTGTATTTCCTGATATAATTGCGCCTCTGGCTCTGGACGGTGGTAACTGCCTGTTTGAAAAGGCAGTCTTCATATGTACGAAAAGCATTTTAATCTTTCCGAGAGACCTTTCTCGATTACCCCCGATCCTCGCTTCCTCTATATGAGCGAGCGACATCGAGAGGCGCTTGCTCACCTGTTGTTCGGGGTGGGTGAGGGTGGCGGCTTTGTTCAGCTCACCGGCGAGGTGGGAACCGGCAAGACAACCGTCTGCAGATGTCTGCTGGAGCAGTTGCCAGATCATGTGGATGTGGCACTCATTCTCAATCCCAAGGTGACCACAGTTGAGCTGATCGCGACCATTTGCGATGAACTGCATACGGCATATCCTCCTGATTGCACCAGCATCAAGGAGTTGACCGATGTATTGAATGCCTATCTGCTGGATGCGCATGCAAAGGGACGATGTACGGTATTGATCATAGACGAGGCGCAGAATCTCGATGCGGAGGTGCTGGAGCAGGTCAGGTTGCTGACAAACCTGGAGACACCCACCCGCAAACTGTTGCAGATTATCCTGATAGGACAGCCGGAACTGCGCGATTTACTGGCACGCAACGAGATGCGCCAGCTGGCGCAGCGTGTGACAGCCCGTTATCACCTGGAACCGCTCCTCATGGCCGAAACCAGTGCCTACATTCATCACCGTTTGCAGGTGTGCGGCGCGACACGACCTGTTTTTACCAGTTCGGCGGTAGAAACCGTACACCGGCTTGCCGGAGGTGTACCGAGACTGATTAATGTGCTGTGTGATCGTGCCATGCTGGGTGCCTATGTAGATGGGCGTTCACGTGTTGACAGAAAGATTGTCCGCAAGGCTTCCATGGAGGTATTGCCGGAAGTGACGGTCGAGAGACACTGGCGCGCGTGGCTGCCCCTGGCAGCCGCCAGCCTTGCGGCCATCGTCGTTGTTTCCGCCTGGATATACGTGCCCTGGGAATCCCGTGCATCCAGGCTTTCCGAAAACATGCCGGACAGTAGTGGCCATAGTGTGGTGGCTGGAATCACTAGTCAGGACCATGCGGTCCCGGAGACTCGGGAAGAGACTGAAGTCAGGGTGCCGGAATTGACTGCTGATATCGAGGCTGACGACGAGACCTCCGTCATTGATCAAGCGGTTCCAGAGGCGCTCTCGCTTGCATCACTACTCGATACGGCAGATGAAACCTATTCGCATCAGGCCTGGGGGGGGTTGATGGATTTGTGGTCGGTTGAACCCCCGGTCACGGCAGATGTGGACTATTGCCAGTGGGTTCAACCGCACGGCCTGCACTGCCTTCAGCAAAAAGGCAGTTGGAACGTGCTGCGACGTTTCGACCGGCCTGCCCTGCTGCAACTGATTGCTTCAGATGGCAGGAAAGTCACGGCACTCTTGCAGGGTATGGATAATACACATGCAGAGCTTGTGATCGGTTCCGGGGTCTATCGATTCTCTGTTCAACAGGTCGAGCGGTACTGGTATGGAGAGTACACATTACTCTGGCGGGCGACGCCTGACGGGCGGTTGGTACTCCGCCAGGGTGACCGTGCCAAGGACGTCTACTGGTTGCGTATCCAGATGGAAGAGATCGCGGGAATGGAGATACCGGCAGAGGATCCATTTTATTTTGATGAATCCCTTTATGAGAATGTGATTGAATTCCAGCGTAGCCAGGCGTTGTCGTCCGATGGGGTGGTTGGTAAATTGACGCTGATCCAGATCAACACGCTTTCTGGCCGGACCGGTATTCCAAGGCTGTCCGATCAATCCTGATACTGTCATGTCCTACATACTTGATGCACTGAAAAAGGCAGACCAGGAACGTTCGATGGGGGATGTTCCTGATCTCGAGGCGGTTCACGAAGCGCCGGAAATCACCAGGCAAAATCGCTGGGTGTGGCCCCTGGCTGCGGTACTGGCCATGAATATCCTGATCATTGCATTTATCCTGGGTCGTAACAGCAGCGATGCCCCGGACGAGAGGATCGCAACCGGTTCAGGTTCAGGTGTCGAACGAATCGAGAAAGTCGCCGTTCTGGAGCAAAGGCAGGTTGCAGAAACGGGTTTGGTGCCGCCAGAATCCGTCCGCGACAGGCAGGGCATGGATTCCGAAATGCGTGTTAATGCGACTGTTCATAATACCGGGGCAATGACGGTGCCGGTGACCACCACCGAGTTGCCGGATGACGATATGGTATCGGCGTATACCGGACAGCCCCATACAGTCGAAACAGCGGAAACCAATGTGTACACGAATACCGTGCCAGATGCGACCGGATCGGATATTCCGGATCTGGAAGACATGCAGGACGAGTTCCGGATGGGTTTTCAGGAGCCGCGCTTCGACGTGCATGTCTATGCAAATGACCCGCAACGCAGGTTTGTACTGATTAACCTGCAAAAGTACCGTCAGGGTGAGTTGCTGGATAATGGTGCCACCCTGGAGAAAATCGAGCCTGATGGTGTCGTGCTTGTATACCGGGGGGAGCGTTTCCGGGTGAGGAAATAACAGTTGTTTGCCGCGCGGCCCGGAAAGGATGTCAGAACGGGCGGTCCAGCGGAATCCAGGGGCCTCCTAGCCCGCAGCGGATTTTTTCCTCGGAGGCATCGCGTATC
>JARFQV010000307.1 GCA_029287615.1 Pseudomonadota bacterium
CGACCGGTCAATGCGGGTACCAATACCGTAGAGGTTGTTTTCACACACATACAGCACTGGCAGATTCCAGATCTTGGCCATGTTCAGGGATTCATGAAAAGTACCCTGGTTGTTGGCCGCATCACCCAGAAAACAGATACAGATTTCATCACCGCCCTGCATCTGGATACCCTTGGCAATTCCGGCCGCCAGCGGAAAGGGCCCTCCGACCAGCGCATAACCGCCCATGAAACGATTGGCAACATCGAATATATGCATGGAACCACCGCGCCCCTTGCTGACACCGGTCTCCCTTGCGTAGAGTTCGGCCATCACCGCCCTGGGTTCGGAACCGCACTTGATGGCATGAACGTGGTCGCGATAACTGGTGATGACGTAATCGTGGCCGATTCGCGCAGCATCGAGAACGCCAAAGGCACAGGCCTCCTGCCCGGCGTACAGGTGCAGGAACCCGCCAATCTTCCGTTCCACATAGGCCTCATAGCAGCGTTCCTCGAAACGGCGTGCAAAAAGCATCTCGCGCAACAGTCTTTTCTTGTCGTCTGACTTCATGTCGCTCCTTGTGTCCGGCCCCGAAAGTACCAGAGGAAACAATATGATGCTCCCGGTATCCGAAAAGCGGTAAGCGCGATATGATCTGCGTTTTAATCCGGCAGGTCAAGGCGATCGCAATGCAGATACCCTATGAGCACACCGAGAAAATCAAAATAAATCAACACCTAAAAAGCCCACCCCGACGCCGCTATGACACCAGTGCGGTCATCATACTGATACTGCCGGAATCGCCCGGCAAGGCGGATTGGGACGAAATCCACTATGGCGGAATCCTGCAACAGCGGCTCAAGAGACAGCTGAGACGTGCCGGAGCGGCAGCCACGCTGATTACCGACCTGCCCAACGAGAAGGGCACGCGAGTGATCCTGGCCCGACCACGCGGGGACCAGTCCCCTTTTGAAATACTGACCCTGGCGCGCAAGCTCTCGGAACAGGCCATCGTCAACGACCCGTCCACCCTGCTCGTGCACATCAGTGGACTGGACAGTACCGCCTCCTCCGGTATCTGCGAGGCACTCCTCGCCGGTTTGCTGGCCGCTGTCTCCCCGATGCCCTCCTTCAAGCAGCGTATGGACAGGCAGTACTTGCTGAAGCGCATCGAAATTTTTGGACTGGAGAGAAAGATCGATGTCAGCCGGACACGGGCGGGTAACCTGGGCAATCACCTTGCCCGCTGGCTGACGATGCTGCCGTCCAACAAGCTGACACCGTCCAGCTATCTCAGACTGGTCAAGCGAATGGCACAGGCCGAGGGCTGGCAAATGGACTTTCTCGATACCAGGGCCCTGGCGCGCAAAAAAGCCGGCGCCTTCCTGGCGGTGGCCCAGGCAAGCCCGGTGGCGGATGCCGGGGTGGTTCACCTGCAGTACCGGCCAGCACGCAGCAAGACCGGCCGGCCCAGCCTGGCCCTGATCGGCAAGGGTATCTGTTTTGATACCGGAGGGGTCAATATCAAACCCGCAAGACACATGAACGGAATGCAGGAAGATATGGCGGGAAGCGCCGTTGCCCTGGGTACACTGCTGGCGCTCAGCCGCTTGCGGGTCGACTTTCCGGTCGACTGCTGGCTGGCCCTGGCCCAGAACCATATCGGACCACGCGCCTACAAGCCGAATGACGTCGTCACCGCCTGCAACGGCACCACCATCGAGGTCATCCACACCGATGCCGAGGGCCGCATGGTGCTGGCCGACGCACTGGCGCTGGCCAGCAGAAGGAAACCTTCATTGATGATCGACTATGCCACACTGACGGGTGCCTGCGTATATGCGCTGTCCACGCGTTACAGTGGGGTCTTCAGCAATCGGGATGCCCTGTTGGCGGACATCATCGGGGCGGGCCGGGACAGCGGCGAACGCCTCTGGCCATTCCCTGCCGAAGAGGATTACGACGAGGCCCTGGACTCGAAAATCGCCGATATCAGGCAGTGTACACTGGAGGGTGAGGCTGACCATATCCTGGCCGCCCGCTTTCTGAACCGCTTCGTGGGGGAGGGATGCGCGTGGCTGCATATCGACCTCGCTGCCGGCAATCACAAGGGCGGGCTGGCGCATATTCCCACTGACACCACGGGTTTCGGGGTCCGCGCGAGCCTGGATATGCTGCTCGACAAGGTCATACTGGAAAAGATTCAATGAGAATTTCACTCACCCGCCCGGATGACTGGCATCTCCATCTGCGTGATCAGGAGATCCTCTCCAGGGTGCTCCCGCATACCGCACGGCAGTTTGGCAGGGCCATCATCATGCCCAATCTCAGGCCACCGGTGTGCACCACGGCACAGGCCCTGGCCTATCGCGAGCGCATCCTGGCCGCACTACCGCACGATCGGCCATTCAGGCCGCTGATGACCCTGTACCTCACCGATAATACCCGTGCCGAGGAGGTCCGGCGGGCAAGCGACAGCGGTGAGGTAGTTGCCGTCAAACTCTATCCTGCGGGCGCAACCACCCATTCCGATGCCGGAGTCACCGACCTGGCCAGGACCGGTGAAGCACTGGAGGCCATGGCGGATGCGGGGCTGCCCTTGCTGGTACACGGCGAGGTCACCGATCCGGATGTCGATGTGTTCGACCGGGAAGCCGTCTTTATCGAACGCCATCTGGTACCCCTGGTGGAGTTGTTCCCGACGCTGAAGATCGTCCTCGAACATGTCACCACCCGGGAGGGCGTGGCCTTCGTGCGGGAAACACCCGACACGGTGGCCGCAACCATCACCGCACATCACCTGATGATGAATCGCAATGCGATGTTTCGCGGTGGCATGAACCCGCATCACTATTGCCTGCCGGTGCTGAAACGGGAGACCCATCGACAGGCACTGCTTGCGGCCGCCACCAGCGGCAGTCACAAGTTTTTTCTCGGGACCGACAGCGCGCCTCACACAAGGGATACGAAGGAAACCGCATGCGGGTGTGCGGGGATCTACACAGCCCATGCTGCCATCGAACTCTATGCACAGGCCTTCGAGGCCGAGGGTGCCCTGGACCGGCTGGAAGGATTCGCCAGCTTCCACGGGCCGGATTTCTACGGCCTGCCGCGCAATCCGGATACCATTACCCTCGTTCGCGAGGAATGGACCGTACCCGATTCCTACCCTGTCGGGGACACCTCTATCATTCCACTCTGCGCCGGACAGGTCCTGCACTGGCGCCTCGCGGCACCGGCCGAAGACAACCGGTAGTCACCGCAATCCCGGTCTGTCAGCCGGTTTGGCGCATGAGAAGCGGGATGCAGGGTCTATTGCACAGTATCGGGATTAATCGCGCAGATATCGGGTGATTCTTGCAGTACCCGGGGTACCCGTTGAGTTGATCCGGCATGAACCGCGAACCGGGGCAAGCCAGACTATTTCAGGGGTTTGCCGATCTCGCAGAGATCCACCATCCGGACAAGATCCGGCAGGGACTCTGCCTCCAGTTTCGCCATGACCCTGGAGCGATGCACCTCCACCGTACGGTTGCTGACACCCAGCTGTTCCGCGATGGCCCTGTTCGACATACCCTTCGATACATAAACCATCACTTCCCTCTCGCGAAGCGTTAACAGCGCGCAACGCGCCTCCACCGCCTCCCTGCGGGTTCGTTCCTCCTGATCCAGCTTCGCCCGTCGAAACGCCTCCTGGATGCTCTCCAGCAACATTTTATTGCTGAACGGTTTCTCCAGAAAGTTCATTGCACCCTGTCTCATGGCAGTGACCGACATCGCAATATCACCATGACCGGTAATGAAGATAACCGGAATCTCCCTGCCCCGCCGGTTCAGTTCCTCCTGCAATTCCAGCCCCGACATATCCTTCATACGCTGATCAACGACCAGGACGCAGTTCCCTGCATCGTAGGGACTTTCCAGATAATCCTCTGCGGAGGAAAACGGGATGACTGCATAACCCGTGCTTTCCAGGAAAACGCCCAGTGCGTGACGAACCGCCGGATCGTCATCGACCAGGAATACCGTCTTTTTATTCTGCATCTGATCCACCATCGGTTCCGCGCTCACATCCAGGAAGCCTGAAGCCGAACCGGGCACCACCATGATACCCCTCGTCCAGCCACAGCTTCCCGCCATGAGATTCTATTATAGACCTGCTGATGGGAAGCCCCATACCCATCCCCGACTGTTTGCTCGTCATGAAGCGGTCAAAGACCACGCCGGCCTCTGATTCATCGATACCAGGTCCGTTATCCGTGACCGTCACCTCCAGCGCATCGTCAGGCCGCGGATTCGTGCCGATCACGAGCCGACCCCGTTCGACATTTGCCCCCGAGATCGCATCGATACTGATTTTGATCAGGTTGATCATGACCTGCTCGATCTCGACCTTGTCCACACGTACCGTGCAGTGAAGGGCATTCAGGTCAAGCTCGACGACTACCACGTTTATATCCAGCTCCCATTCCAGGAACTTGACGACATCCCGAATCAGACGATTGGGTACAACCGACTCCTTGTGATTGCCGCCCTTGCTGACCTGTTCTCGCA
>JARFQV010000093.1 GCA_029287615.1 Pseudomonadota bacterium
GTTGCTATCGGACAGAGGCAGCACCAGTGATAGCGCATCCCGGGGAGCGGTTCCCGTGATCTCCAGCGGGTTGCGCCACACTTCCAGATCCACCTGGATTTCCCTGTCATATGCCGAGACCATGCTGGATTCGAACCTTTCCGGCCGCACCGGTCGATAACAGGTTTCCCAGCCAAGCTGTGCCGCCGTGAACTCTTCAAAATCCTTGGTCTGAATTGTCTTGATCATCTCCCGGGGCCTGATTGTCAGAAAATTGTATTGATTTTGCAGTTTCTACATATCGTAGTGTAGTGTTTTTGGCTAGTCTATCAAACAGATAATCAGGTTCCCGGCGCAGTAGCCGTGAAAGCCTGAGTCAAAATCGAGTCAATGCGTCGTAACACGAATGTAACAACACCGAGGATAGAGAATAACTGACATGTCAATTTTTATCTCAAAATCAACAAGGATTCCGTGTGGCCTTGTTATTGCGCTGACCATATCCCTCTCCAGTCCGATCTCCCTGGCGGATGACCCACCACCGAAGACAGTACCCATCACCCTGAAGGCATCGGATCAGCTTCCCGGGGCCTTGCTCGCCGGGGATGGTTACCGCGTGGATGACCGGGTGGTCAATGACGGTTTCCAGAACACCTATACCCTGAAGTCCGACTATGGTGTGTACGAGGTGACCGGCAATGATGCGCTGCGCGCGCGCATCCAGGAGATCCGGGCGACCCGGGCGCTGGAGGAACTCAAGCGCAGCGATGCCTTCCAGGATGCCGTGAAGGGCACCGCTACCGGCATGGTCGAGGGCGGCAAGTCGCTGGTCACCTCACCTATTGAAACCACAACAGGCGCGGTGAAAGGTATTGGGCGCTGGCTGGGTAATGTCGGCCGCTCGGTAACCAGCAGTGATCCCCACCAGGAAAACGTCCTGAAGACCGCTCTGGGCCATGACGCGGTCAAGCGAGCGTATGCCATCGAGATGGGTGTCGATCCCTATACCGATTTCGAACCCTTCCAGAAACGTCTCGGTGAGGTATCGCGGGCGGCCACGGCGGGTGGCCTGATCACCTCGATGGGTACTGATGTTGCGACTCAGGGCACCATGGCGGGCACGGTAGTAACGGTGACGAGTGTGGCCAGTATGAAAGATATCCTCATGGACGAGCCGCCATCCACGCTGTCGAAGATCAATCGTAAAAAACTGGAGGAGATCGGCATTACGAAGGTTGATATTGACGCCTTGTTGAAGAACTACAACTACACGCCCACCGATATGACCCTGATGGTCGAGGCACTGCAGCGCATGGGAAATATCAAGGGTCGGGATATCTTTGTGAGCTATGCGACTGCCGCGCCCGACAGGGTGATCGTGCGTTTTATGCAGCAGAATGCCGAGATGCTGGCGAACTATATCACCGAGGTCGAGACCGGTGACATTGTCTCTATTGGTGACGAGGCCTGGCTGGTGACCCGGTCCGGCAAGCTGGTCGCTGCCGTTCCAATCGACTATCTGGCCTGGACGGCAGAGGTTCAGGGAGCGGAGCAGGTGGTGTCGGATATCGTCAAGAAGCAGGGCATCAAGAGCAAGGAACTGTTGATCGAGGGGCGGGTGGGGCCGACGGCGCGCAAGGCGCTGGAGGCGCGTGGCTGGAAGGTCCGGGATAACGTCCAGCTGGCTTCCCGAACGGCGGGGAAATCCTCGGATAAGCCGGGGGTATCGCCTGCTGGTGCAGGCTCGGGTGCTGTTCGCTAGCGGAACCCTGGCTGTGTAGTGAATTCGCTTGTTTTATTGCCTGCTGGCGGTTAGCTTGCATAACAAACGCAATTATCCTGAAACCGGGGAGAGAAGACATGACGCGCGCAGCTCGATGTGAGTCGGCAGGACGTACGGCTGGATCGAATGGACTATTGAAGATTGCAATCCTGATGCTTATCACAGCCATTTCCGGCCTCTGGTTTTCAGACAGCCATGCACAGGAGTCTGATGAACTCGAACAATTCCGCGAGCTGATCCGCCAGCAGCAGCGCATCATCGAGCAGCAGCAGAAGAGGGATGATCAGCAACAGCGCGAGATCGAGACGCTCAAGCAGCAGGTCCGTGCACTGCAGGAGGCCAGCGATGCGACCGGGCGTCTGGCCGAGGACGCGAGGCGGGAGGTGGACACGGTGCGCAAGGATGTCGCGCAGGCGCAGAACGAGGCGGGTCAGGCGCGCGAACTGGCAGAACAGACCCGGACGATAACCATCCAGCGTGGTGAGGAGAACCTGGGTGACTGGACCCGGGGCACACTGGGCGCGCGGCCTGCCGAACCCGACCTGAAGGAGGAGGTGAAGACCGCCGAGGTGGTGACCGCGCCAGAGGGCTTCACGGTCTCTGTTGGTGGTCATATCAACCGTGCGGTCAACGTGGCCGATGATGGCGACAAGACCAAGGCCTACTTCGTGGACAACGGCAACGTCCCGACCCTTGCCTACCTGAAGGCATCGGCGCCCGTGAACGATGACCTGACGATCGGCGGGCATATCGAGTACGCCCTGCAGGAAAATTCCGCCAATGCCGCCAGCCAGGATAATGAATCGGCCGGATTCAGCACCACAGGCCGATTCTTCGAGCTGACGGCCGACAGTAATAAATACGGCAAGCTCTGGTTCGGCAAGGGCTTTGCGTCCGCCTTTTTCCTGGCCGAGGTGGATAAAACCGGCACCTACGGCCCCAACCTGTTGTCGGTGGGCAATACGGCCGGCGGGCTGAAGTTTTTTAACAAGGACACGGATAGCCTGTCGGGAATACAGGTGGCCGAGGTCTTTCTCGATGTCGAGGGTTTCAATCTGCTCAACCGGGCGCGTTACGACTCACCGGTCTGGAAGGGATTTCAGCTCTCGGGTGACGTCGGCGAGGACCAGTTCTCGGACCTCAGCCTGCGGTGGAACGGCGACATCGGTGATTTCGATGTGAGCTTCGCGAGTTCCGGGCAGAATAATCCACAGGGGAAACGCGCGGACTGGCGGGTCGACGGTGCTATCGGCGTCCTGCACAAGCCGACGGGCCTGAACCTGACGGCCGGCGCGGCGCGGACGGACAACCGGAACCGATCCAAGAACAGTGACGGTTACATCATCCGCGCGGGCCTGCGGCGGAACTGGTTCGACTTCGGAGAGACCAAGACCTCGTTGGATTATGCAAGCGTCGACGATATTACCGAGGACGGGGACAAGGGCAAGTCGGCCGGGGCGTTCATCGTCCAGGAGGTCCGCAACTGGAACATGGAATTCTATACTGGCTACCGCTGGTACGATCTCGATCGCGATGATGAACGCCTCGATGATATCTATGTCTGGAACTTCGGTGCGCGCTACTGGTTCGATCTCACCGCCAAGATGCCCGGATTCTGATGGATGGCCATTGCGTACTGCAGTAGTTGACCTGCGGGCGCACATGTATTGTACGGAGCTTCATCCCGGTATATCTGTTCGATCAGCTGATAACTGAAATGCTAAGCATAATGAGAAAACGCCAAAGAGGATTCGATATGATAGCTCGTCTCTCACTCTCTGTAGTCCTGGTACTGCTCGTCGCGACCTTCGCTGCCGGTTATACGCAGGCCAGTCAGCAGGTCGCTGATACGGTCTATACCAACGGAAAGGTCTATACCGTGAATGAGAAACAGCCCTGGGCCGAGGCAGTAGCGGTTAAGGACGGCAAATTTCTGGTCGTCGGTTCCAATGCCGATGTCAAAGCCGTGACGGCCAAGGACACAAAGGTGGTGGATCTGGGGGGGCGCTTTGTTATGCCGGGTATCCACGACACCCATATCCACCCCGTCTTTCCCTACCTGGACACAGAGGCAGGCTGGCTGGACATCAATCCCACCATGTCGAAGGATGAGCTGGAACAGGCTATTCGCGACTACGTAAAGGCCAACCCGGGCGAGGACTGGGTCCGTGGCGAGGGCTGGGGCGCCGATCTTTTCCCGGGCGGCAAGGCCACGAAGGAATGGTTGGATTCGCTGGTATCGGGTCGGCCGGCCGTCCTGCTCGACGAGACCGGTCACAACGCAGTAGCCAACTCGGAAGCGCTGGCCCTGGCGGGTATTACGCGTGACACGCCGAACCCGCCCCTGGGGGTCATCGAGAAGGATCCAAAGACCGGGGAACCCACGGGCTACCTGGGGGAAACGGGCGTCGGTGTAGTGCTGGAGCTCATGGCCATTCCCGATGTCGACGTGCATATCAGAGCAGTCAAGCGTGCCATGGATGAAATCAGCGCCTACGGGATCACCTCCATCATCGACATGGGGGTCTATGACCAGGTGCTGGCCGCCTTTGTGGAACTGGAAAAGCAAGGTGAGTTGCCGGTCCGTGTAGATGCCACCATCATGATGAACGATTACCGGGGCGACCTGCCGGATCCAGATCCACTACTGGCGACCTCCGGCAAGTACGATACCTTCCTGATCGATCCACACAACGTGAAATTCTGGGCTGACGGAACACCCTTCACCCATACCTCGCTGTTGCTGGCACCCTACACCGACGACCCGACGACGAAAGGTATGCTGACCGTCACCCCCGATCATCTGGCAAGCTTCCCTGATCTCGATCAGAAGGGGCTGGTAATTCGTGTACACGCAATCACCGATGGCACGGTAAGGACCGCGCTGGATGCCATCGAGAAGGCCCGCAAGGCGAATCCGGACAACCGGACCAGTCATCATATCGGCCACCTTGCGCTGGTCAGCCCGGATGACATCCCCCGTTTCAAGGAGCTAAATATCAATGCCGAGTTCTCGCCCGCCATGTGGTACCCCATGAGCCTCAGTACAATTGCACCGATTTTCGTGGGCGACGAGCGGATGAAACGCTGGCAGCCGATTGCGGAGTTTGTAAAAGCCGGGATCAATGTCTCCTACGGCAGCGACTGGCCCTCTGGCACTCCGGACGCCGATTGCTGGCGCGGCCTCGAGGGCATGGTGACAAGACGTGATCCGACCGGTGAGTACACCGACGAGGGACAACTGGGTGAGCCTGTGGACCTGGAGACCGGGCTTCGCATTCTGACCATCAACGGCGCACGCACCATGCATCAGGAGGATGTGACCGGTTCCATCGAGACTGGCAAGTACGCAGACTTTATTGTGCTCGACCGCAACCTGTTTGACATACCGGCCGACCAGATCGCCGACACCAAGGTGGTTACCACTCTGCTGGAAGGCAAGGTCGTCTATCAAAGCAGTGAGCAATCCAATGCCAGGATCGACCGGCAACGCAAGGCAACACTGGCAGCCTTACCTACTTACACTCATCGGCATTAAGGAATACAAGCATTCCAGTAATTTGGGCGAGTATGACCTTGTAAATAGGCGGTAGTACTATTCCAGAATATAAACGTCTTGTTTTGTTAAGGGTTGTAAGACGTCTGCCCATTGAGTTCTCGTGAAGGTTGACAGGCCTACGGCTGGAGGCAGGCATCTTACAAGCCTATATGATAGTTGCCGCTTCTGAGCAGAACTCTATCCTGGAAACGATCCAACCGGGATACAAACGACTTGGATACTCTTTATCGTGCTTGGCGGGAAGGTGGTCTTCGACACAGCACAGGACCAGGTGGTTGATGTGATCGACGAGTCTGACTATCCGAATTACGTGGTTCACTGACCGGTCGGTAGGGGCATACGTGTTCCACACCATGCTGACGAGGCATCCCTGTTCTTGGTCAAGGTTAACAACCTCTGTGCTGGCGGGATGGATACTCTACCATTCTGCTGGATCATGTGCGGAAGACTCGCCGGCATCCGGGCAGGGACTGGGTGACCAGCAAGAGTCAGGTTCATTCGGTCCGGTAGAATCCCGGCAGGTCGGTCAGGCTCCCGATGACATCTCCCGAAAACTGGATGACCTGGAGAAGCCGAAGGAAAGTCTGATCGACAGGGCCGTGATCGATCCGCTGATCGAGCGCTGGGACACGGCCACTGACCGGCTCAGGGACAGGACCGGCCTCGATATCGGGGTAGCCTACACCACCCTCTATCAGCGTCTCACCGACAAGAAGGACGGCAAGGATCCGATCGAGGGTGCCGCGGGCGATCTGGACATCTTCGGTGAATGGACCCTGCCTGGGAGCACAGTGCCGCGGAGCTGGCACATCGGCTACCAGGCCGAGGTCCGTCATCGGCTCTTCACCTCGTCTCGGCCCTCCAACCTCGGCGCCAGCAGCGGTTCCCTGTGGGGTACCACCAGCGGGTTCAACACCCAGGATTTTTCACTGGTGCAACTCTGGTGGCAACAGACACTCTTCGATAACCGGCTGGCCTATCGCATCGGGAAGGTAGACCAGGCCGACTTCTTCGATATCGGCACCCTGAAGAGCGCCAACCTGTTTTTCAGCAATTTCGCCTTCTCCGACAATCCCGCCATTCCCTCTCCGGACAACGGCTATGGCGGCGCGATCAGCATTCACCCGAACGAAAACTGGTACCTGCGCGCCGGGTTCGGTGACGCCAATGCCCGCAAGACGAGCATGGCGATGAAGAGTTTCCTGCAGAAGAATGATTATTTCACGGCGATGGAATTCGGACTGACACCCACGATAGCCGGCCTGGGACAGGGGTATTACCAGTTGACTATCTGGCATACCGACGGGGAGAGGCGACGAAATGCCCGCGACCAGCCCTCCGGCAAGGGCTTCAGCATCCGCCTGGAACAATACCTGGGCGAGGATCTATTGCCATTCATCACCTATTCACACTCCACGGGAAACACCACCGCCGTACGCCAGCTGGCCACGGCCGGCATCGGCATGGCTGATATCCTGGGCTACAAGGACGATATCATCGGTGTGGCGGTCGGATGGGGGCAACCGGAAGACCGCTCGTTACGCAACCAGTACGTCGCCGAGGTTTTCTATCGCTTGCAGATTTCCGATTATCTCCAGATCACACCGGACATCCAGGTTATCAGAGAACCCTCGAGGAACCGGAACAACGAAACCATTGGTGTCATTGGTCTTCGGATGAGGCTGGTTTTCTGACTATTCGATTTCACTGAATAATCATGGGATACCCGCAAGCTCTGCCGGGGCCGCAGTAATTCGGGGTTCATTACGCGCACATTCCATCTTTTTGTGAAAAGATAAAATGTTGCGCTCACCGGTTGAACCCGCTACCCCACCCGGACATACCGGTGTGAGGTGAGCATGGCCTTAACGACAAGATGCCCCCACCAGCACGGTGTCCAGTTGAAACATGCACAGCATTTCGCCGGGCTGGAGGGTATAAGTTTATTCACTTCGTGATCGCGAATGCAGGTTCACTTCCAAGCCTGATTGGTAAGTGTGTCGACCAGGTTCCACAGGATCAACGAGCTACCCACCGCGAGCACCCCGAGTAAGACTCCCACCGTAATCGTGAACTGGGCAATCCGTACGGCCGACTCCCCAGACCATGTGCGCTGTCCCTCCAGAATCCATGATCCCCTCGGGGGCACGGATTCCGTTCGCCAGCCCCTCCATCCATTCCAAATGATGAATAATGCCAATAATGACAAAACAGTCCCATTCAGAATGGCAAGAGTCCGCATTAGTTGCGTGAGGGTGGCCGTGGCCTCAAGGGGCTCGGTAGCGGTGAGTTCATCTAAATGCTCCATATACTCCGCAACACGATCCAGGCTGTACCAGACGCCGACAGCGGAGATACTCAGCAGGACCGCCATGATGACCGCAAATTTCTTGCGGTCGATTACCCTGTATTCGGCTGAATCATGCATGGGAAGCTGAGTTACCTGTCACCGCCCCGCTAATCCGTGCAGCAAGCCGCGAATGGCAGCTTTTCAGCCAGAATGCTACCTGCCCGCCGATTCCAGGGGAAGCATTGTCTGGGTTCCCGGATATGACCCAAGTCAGACATTTTGATGCTTTTATCCTTCAACACGTCTATCCAATTGTAGGATAAATCTGAGTAATGCTGCAGGTCAGTGCTTATGGAGACATCGGCAGAAAACGGTCCTGACCTCGCAACTAGGCCAGGCATGACTTGTTACAAAAGGTCCTGCTGTGTTGCAGTCCTTTACAAGGTCCAGGGGAACGGAGAGATTCGAGTATTCCTCCCGTTCAATGGCATATGCCTGAATTACCGGAAGGTCCTGATACCCTGGAGGGCGGACGCTGGGCAGGCCGCCAGGGCCCTTTTATAAGTTTCACGTTTATTCTCCAGTCAACTTAACTGGTTGTATTTCCATGTACATACCGGCATTTTTTGAACCATGGAATGGGTATTAGCATATTAATCCCGGTAATAATGAACAATCACAATCATAAAGAGCGATAACTAGAATCTGTCTCTTATACACATC
>JARFQV010000312.1 GCA_029287615.1 Pseudomonadota bacterium
CGATTTAATCGGGGGATACGAATCATGTGCCGCAGTATCATCAGACCGGTTCTATACCTTCTCACGTTCCTGCCGGGGCTGGCAGTCATACCGGCAAACGCACTGGCCTCGGAACGTTACGATGTTTCCTATCTCTGGACCCATGATGCCGACGGTGCGCTGGAGTATCGTGACAAGGTCGCGAGGGTGCTGGGTCCGGCCGTCGCCAAGGACCTGCGGGTGGTTGCCAGGGCAGACCTGTTTGGTCTCGTCTACGTGCGTGGTGGAGACAATACGGGAGCCGCGAGGGTGGCGAGGAAACATACCCGGCTGCTGCAGTCGCGAGGACTGGATGCAGCCTCACCGGTTCGGTCACGTGACTGGACCTTCTACGGCGTCACCTATAGTGCTGCAGTAACACATAAGGCACCTTCTGCTTCGGTTACCCGCCAGGGCAAGGACCGCAAGAAAATGACAAAAACCGAGCGTAGCCGCGAGATCCGTGACCTGGAGTCCGCGGTAGAAGACTACATTGGCCAGCTGCGCCGGCAGGGCAAGATCGCTCCCGATGAGCGTACCGGCTGGTCGGTGTATGACTTCACCACTGGAGAAAAGCTGGTCACGATCAACGAGGATATGCAGTTTCAGGCTGCCAGCCTGGTCAAGCCGTTTATTGCCGCTGCGTTTTTTCACAAGGTCAACAAGGGTGAGATCGTCTACGGCAGCAAGAGTCGCCGGCACATGGAACGCATGATTCAGCGTTCCAACAACCAGTCGACCAACTGGGTAATGCGGCAGGTAGGTGGGCCGAAGGCGGTTCAGCGGATACTCAGGCAGGGGTATCCCGGAATCTTCCAGGACACCCTGCTGGTCGAGTACATACCGGCCAACGGGCGAACCTACCGTAACAAGGCGTCCGTCCATGACTACAGTCGTTTCCTCTACGCCGTCTGGACGGGTGAAATGCCCGGATCAAAGGAGATCAAGCGCCTGATGGCGCTGCCGGGCACGGATCGTATCCATACCGGCGCGCGCGAGGTTCCCAGGGATACCCAGGTCTATAACAAGACCGGCAGTACCGCGCGGGTCTGCGGTGACATGGGTATACTCAGCGTCAAGGGAAAGGATGGCAAGCGTTATGCCTACACCCTGATCGGTGTCATCGAGAAGCAGGAGAGAGCCTCCAACTACTCTGCCTGGATCCGTTCACGCAGTGATGTTATCCGTAACGTGTCCAGTATCGTTTACAAGGGTATTGCCCAGCACCATGACCTGGAAGGTGTGTTGTAGCCGCTCAGTTGCACCGGGGATCCGGAACCGGTTTCCTCGCGTGGATTGATCCTTGACCCCGGCAAGCCGGGGTGTCGGGGCGCAGGCGTCACGCTTATCGTTTGAGCCTGCGCCCCGACACAATCATTCACACTCAACTCAGGGGGCGACGATACCGATTGCGGTAGTGGTCGCACCCATGCCCGCTCCCGATGCGGTCTGGTCCTGCAATGATTTTCCGGTCAGCATGGCGACGCGTTCCTTCACCATCCAGCCGCGATCGACAAGCGCCTTGCGGGACTGTGGCGAGGCACTGCCCTCCAGCCAGAGTTCCCGTTTCTTTGCCTCGGGAGTGCGCTCTATCTCTCCCGCAATAGTGGAGACTTCCGCCGACCAGGCGAGATAATCGATGGGGAAGACACCGACCAGGACACCCTTGCGGTTGATCAGAAAGGTATAGCCGGCGACTCGCACGATATCCGAGGCCTCTACCCGGGTGTGGTAATTGGCCATCATCTCCGCCTTCTGCTGCTGGTAGCGCGCCAGCACCTTATCCGGCGCCGCGGCTGCCTCGGCAATGAAGAGTTCCTTGCCCTTGGCGCCGTCCATGCGGCTCAACGCCTCGATCAGCAGCAGTTTTTCCATGGGCGTGTAGTTGTAGTTCAGCAGAAAGGGATCGACTACCGTCTCGGAGATCCCCATGCCCAGGAGCTTTTCGCGGTTGATCCTGGTCAGCATCTCGGGCGGATTGTCCCGCAGGATATCGTTCAGCTCCCCGCTCAGGCTGGTCACCGAGGTGACCGTACCGACCGCACCGTCCCCGGTCACGGCGCCCATCGCTGCCCCGACCGTGATGCCGCCGGCAAATGCCGCGCGGGCCACGGAACTCAGGGCCTTCTGCAGGGGTTCCCAGTCGGTATAGGGATCGACGCCCAGTTCCAGTGCAAAGGCGCGCTTGGTGCCGGCCCAGCCCACGGCCGCCGAGAGAGCGCCTTCCTGATGGGGATCATCGCTGGCAACCGCCCGGCCGATGTTGCCCATCCAGCGGCCGATTCCCTTCACCGCACCCGTGGTGGTCTCGATCGGTGAGGTGACGAGTGCCTTGGCGCCATAAATCGGTGCCAGTACCCCTTCCTTCATGGCATCACCGAAGACACCGGCGCGACTCATTTCCTCCAGGGTCCGCAGTGCCCTGATCTCCTGGATCTTGCGCGTCAGCTGGTAGTCGCTGGTCGCCTGCACATTACCCACGTCGGTCTTCAGGGTGTAGGTGTTGCTGTAGCCATCGTTCACGGCCACCGAGTCGATGCTGTAGCTGTTGCCGACCATCTGCTGATCGAGGATGATCTGTGCCGCATTGAGTCGTAGGGGTACCGGCTGGTACTCCGGTGTCTTCTTGGCGGTGGCCATCGACTGCCATCCGAACACCGTCACCGCAACGGTGATGCACAGTGAAATTCTCAGCGCCTTTTTCAAGCTACCCATGATGATGTTCCTCTCTGTTAACTGGCTGGATATTTTATGGATGTGGTCGGACAGCGGAGTGGGCATGCAGGTTTTGATGGATCCTGCACATGGTTACCTGTAGTTGAACCACTGTGTCTGACCGGCATCACCTGATTATCAGGGTGATGATTGTCAGGATAATAGTCCCTGTTTATTTCGACGGCAATCGCGACTATCCGGGGGGTGCCCTGTCGATGGAAGGGAGAGAAACGGCTTGTCTTTAAAGATGAACCGCGTTGTCCCGATCAGCCTGATCAGCAATGCTCCGCTGCCGGCGGGTTATTTCGGTTTGTCCTGCCCGGTAACGGAAATCTGCGGCAGAAACAGTCCCGGATCCACCCGCGCATCATTCAGGCTCACGCCCCAGTGCAGGTGGGGACCGGTTACGCGACCGGTCATTCCGACCCGGCCCAGGGTATCGCCCTGCGCAACCGCCTGCCCCGGCTCTACGCTGATCTCCTGCAGGTGGCAGTACATCGTGATCAGGCCCTGGCCGTGGTCCACGAACACCGTGTTGCCATTGAAAAAGAAATCGCCGGTATCGACAACGGTTCCGGGTGCGGGAGAACGGATTGGCGTGCCTTCCGGCGCGGCAATATCCAGACCGCTGTGCGGTTTTCGGGGTTGCTCGTTGAAGTATCTGCGTAGTCCGAAGGGGCTGCTGGTCGGGCCCTGCACGGGTAGTGCGAAGGAAAGCGCCACCTCGCCGGAATCGCTCCAGTGGGAGAGGGCCTTCCTGATGCGCTTCTGTTCCCGGCTGATCCGTTCCATGTCCCGTTTCTCCGGGTTCACCATGCGCTTGTTCTGGATGGTGATGTGCTGGGTCTCGTAGGCCTTGTCACTGACCTCAAAGGCGACCCGCCTGTCTTCGCCGCTTTCGCTTTTTGACGTCAGATAATTTTGTCCGGCATCGGTTCCCAGGGACAGGCCGACCACGGCAAATCTCGTTCCGTCCCTGTCGATGATCAGCACACGCCGATCCCGGTAGCGAACGGAATCGGGGAGGACATCATCGGGGAGGGGGACGACGGCGACACCGCCGGGCACCGGTTCTCCGGTGAAATCGTCCAGTGCATGGCTCGTCCCGGCAACTGACAGCGTGAGCCAGGCTAGGAGCACGGGTAGCAGCCATGCAGAGAACCGCTCACTACCCCTTGTGTGACAGAGGGAATCTCCCATCTTCATGAATCGCATTCTCCTGTTTGGATGACGGTACAGATAATGCCGCCCCGGGCAAGCCGCGCCTCGACTTCATCTCCCGGGGACAGATCACCTGCCTCGCGGATGATCGGGCCATCGGGATGGCGTTTGACGATCGCGTAACCCCGGTCCAGGGTTGCCAGCGGAGAGACGGCATGCAGGGCACGGCTGGCGACGGCCAGCCTCTTCGCCGGAGCTTCGATCTGTGCGTGCATGCCGGTTGCGAGCCGCCTGTGCAGGGCCTCGCACTGCAGGCCGAACTGTTCGATTCGGTGTGCGGGCGAATATCCCGGCAGTGCGGACCGCAGCCCGGCAAGCCGTGCTCGTGCCTTTTGCATATGACCACGCAGTGCCATTTTCAGCCGCTGTTCGAGATCATCGAGGCGTTGTGACTGCTGCCGCAGCCGCTGTCCCGGGTGTTGTTGCTGCAGGCGCTTGCCCAGCCAGTCCAGTCGTTGTGTCGCCTGCTCCCGTCGCCTGCGCTCCAGGGCCTGCAGACGGCTGGCGGCAGAGCGGAGCGTTATCAGCCACTCATTCTGGTCCGGGCTTGCCAGTTCGGCGGCAACCGAGGGGGTCGGTGCGCGCCGATCGGCGACAAAATCGGCGATGGTGAAATCGATTTCATGGCCGATGCCGCTGATGACGGGGATTTCGCAGTCATGGATCGCCCGGGCTACGATTTCCTCATTGAATGCCCAGAGGTCTTCCAGTGATCCGCCACCGCGGGTAATGATCAGGATATCGCAGTCCTTGCGATTCGAAACCTGCCGGATCATCGATGCAATCCTGGGGGGCGCCTCCCTGCCCTGTACCGGTACCGGGTAGATCAGGACCGGTATGGCCGGAAACCGGCGGCGCAGGACGCTCAGGACATCCCGAATCGCGGCGCCGGTGGGGGAGGTCAGTACCCCGATGCAATGGGGCAGGGCAGGGAGGTCCTGTTTGTGGGTCTCGTCAAACAGGCCCTCGGCGGCCAGTCGTTCCTTCAGTGCCTCGAAGGCCCTGCGCAAGGCGCCGTCGCCCGCTTCCTCCATGTGTTCCACAATGATCTGGAAATCGCCCCTGGGTTCGTACAGGCTGACCCGGGCGCGGACCAGGACCTGCATCCCATCCTCCGGGTTGAAGCGCAGGTACTGGTTTCGATTCCGGAACATCGCGCCACGCACCTGGGCTTTCTCGTCCTTGAGGCTGAAATACAGGTGACCGGAGGAGGGACGGGCAAGGTTCGATAGCTCGCCCTCCAGCCAGATCAGCGGAAAGCTTCCCTCCAGGAGTTTCCTTGCCTCCTGGCTGAGTCTGGAGACGCTGTAGACATCCCGTGTAGGGGCCAACCCGGTTGATGAGGGTCTGATCATCCCGACAGGATACGACGCGGAGAGCCTGAAACACAAAAAACCGCTTGGTTTCGGGCGGAGCAGGTAAGGGGCAGGGAAAATAGACACCATGTCCCGCAGGCCCGAAGCGACGCGGAAATCCGGCAAGTAGGCTGGATGCCCCCCAAGGATCCGGTGTAATTACCTGAATGGCAATGAAAACACTGAGTGTTTGATGCTTTGGCCCGCGCTGCTGCCTTGCCGACACCATTTGTGGCCGACCTTTCAGAGGCTGTTTACCCGACTACCCGCAAACCCTATAATTGGCGGCCACTTCTCACCAGCAGGCTTGATTTCTATCCATGCTTATTGTGCAGGAAGCCCTGACCTTCGATGATGTACTGTTGTTACCGGCACATTCCACGGTGTTGCCGCGGGACGTCTCTCTGCAGACGCAGCTGACACGGGAGATCGGGCTGAATATCCCGCTACTTTCCGCGGCCATGGACACGGTAACGGAATCCCGGCTGGCCATTACCCTGGCCCAGGAGGGCGGCATCGGCATAATCCACAAGAACATGAATGCCGAACAGCAGGCCAATGAAGTACAACGGGTCAAGAAATTCGAAAGTGGCGTCATCAAGGATCCGATCACCGTCAGTCCGGACACGAGTATCCGCGCGGTGATGGAACTGACCCGCGCTCACAATATCTCCGGTGTTCCGGTTGTCGAGGGGGAGTCCCTGGTCGGCATCGTAACCAGCCGTGACCTGCGATTCGAGACGCGCATGGAGAGCCCGGTGTCCACTATCATGACACCAAAGGAACGGCTGGTCACGGTACAGGAAGGCGCGGACCGCGATGAAGTGGTGGGCATGTTGCACAAGCATCGCATCGAAAAGGTACTGGTGATCAATGACGACTTTCAGTTGCGCGGCATGATCACGGTGAAGGACATCCAGAAATCCAAGGATTATCCCAATGCCTGCAAGGACGAGTACGGTCGTCTGCGAGCGGGAGCAGCGGTGGGTACCGGTAAGGATTCCGAGGAGCGCGTCACGGCCCTGGTGGATGCCGGTGTGGATGTGATCATCGTCGATACCGCGCATGGTCACTCCAGTGGTGTACTCGATCGTGTGCGCTGGGTAAAGGACCACTTTCCGGAAATCCAGGTTATCGGTGGTAACATCGCGACGGCAGCGGCGGCGCGGGCGCTGGTGGATTCCGGGGCGGATGCCGTCAAGGTCGGTATCGGGCCAGGTTCCATCTGTACCACGCGCATCGTTGCCGGTGTCGGCGTGCCGCAGATCACTGCGGTGGCAAACGTGGCGGCCGAGTTGCGGGACAGCGGGGTTCCCCTGATTGCGGATGGCGGTATCCGATACTCGGGCGACATGGCCAAGGCCGTCGCAGCCGGCGCATACACGGTGATGATCGGCAGCATGTTTGCCGGTACCGAAGAGGCGCCCGGCGAGGTGGAACTCTACCAGGGTCGCTCTTACAAGGCATATCGGGGCATGGGTTCCCTGGGTGCCATGCAACAGGGTTCCAGTGATCGCTATTTCCAGGAAGGGGCAACGGAACAGGACAAGCTGGTCCCGGAGGGGATCGAGGGCAGGGTCCCCTACAAGGGCTCGGTGGTCAATATTATCCACCAGCTGATGGGTGGCGTGCGCGCCAGTATGGGGTACACTGGTTGCGCGAATATTGACCAGATGCGTACCCGCACCGAATTCGTCCGGGTGACGAGCGCCGGTATGCGAGAGAGTCACGTGCACGACGTGAGTATCACCAAGGAAGCGCCGAATTACCGGGTTGACTAGCCAGCCCCCGTTTCATGAAACCGCATTTCCCGTCACTGCCTTGACCCATTCCGGCGACATTCATGCTCACCGAATCCTGATCCTGGATTTCGGATCGCAGTACACGCAGCTGATAGCGCGTCGTGTGCGCGAGGTTGGTGTGTACTGCGAGATCCATCCCTTCGATATCAGTCCGGAGGATATCCGGGTCTTTCATCCCAGGGGTGTCATACTGTCCGGCGGACCGGATACGGTGACCGGTGACGTCGCGCCCAGGGCGCCGCAGGTGATCTTCGAACTCGGTGTTCCGGTGCTGGGGATCTGCTACGGCATGCAGACCATGGCGGCACAGATGGGGGGTACGGTCGAGCCGGCGACCCGGCATGAATACGGTTATGCGCAGGTCCGTGCACACGGCCACACGCGCCTGTTGAATAACATAGAGGATCACACCAGCCCCGAGGGATGGGGGCTGCTGGATGTGTGGATGAGTCATGGTGACAAGGTAACCGGCCTGCCGCCCGGATTCCGACTCATGGCCAGCACCGAGAACGCCCCGATCGCCGGGATGGCCGATGACGATCGCGGTTGCTACGGACTGCAGTTTCATCCGGAGGTTACCCATACGCGGCAGGGGCAGCGCATAATCAGCCGCTTCGTGGTCGAGCTCTGCGGTTGCGAGACCCTGTGGACGCCGGACAACATTATCGAAAGCGGCATCAAGGACATCCGTGAACAGGTTCGGGAGGAGGAGGTCCTGCTCGGGCTTTCGGGCGGGGTCGATTCTTCGGTCGTGGCCGCCCTGTTGCACAAGGCGATCGGTGATCAGCTGACCTGCGTCTTTGTGGACAATGGCCTGTTGCGCTATCGGGAAGGCGACCAGGTCATGGCGACCTTTGCCGAGCACATGGGCGTGAAGGTGATTCGCGTCGATGCCGAGGACCGCTTTCTGACGGCGCTCGAGGGTGTCGGGGATCCTGAAAGAAAACGCAAGATTATCGGCAACCTGTTCATCGAGGTCTTTGAACAAGAGGCGGCCAGGCTTTCCAATGCGCGCTGGCTTGCCCAGGGGACCATTTACCCCGATGTGATCGAATCGGCCGGTGCGAGTACCGGCAAGGCGCATCTGATCAAGTCACACCATAACGTGGGTGGTCTGCCCGAACAGATGAACCTGCAACTGCAGGAACCCCTGCGGGAACTGTTCAAGGATGAAGTCCGCAAGCTCGGCGTTGAACTCGGCCTGCCCTATGACATGGTCTACCGGCATCCATTCCCCGGACCGGGCCTGGGTGTGCGCATCCTCGGTGAGATCAACCGGGAATTCGCGAACACCCTGCGGCTGGCCGATCATATCTTTATCGAGGAGTTGCGCAGGCATGACTTCTACGACAAGGTAAGCCAGGCTTTTGCGGTATTCCTGCCCGTGAAATCCGTCGGTGTTACCGGCGATGGCAGGCGTTATGCGCATGTCATCTCACTGCGCGCGGTGGAGACCGTGGATTTCATGACCGCCCGCTGGGCATCGCTGCCCTATGAGTTTCTGGACCTGGTTTCACGGCGTATCATCAATGAGGTGCCGGACATCTCCCGGGTTACCTATGACATCTCCGGCAAACCACCCGCGACCATTGAGTGGGA
>JARFQV010000313.1 GCA_029287615.1 Pseudomonadota bacterium
GTCGTGCCGGGCCAGCCCTATGATGCCGCCAAGGTGGCGAAGGTCGACGGCGCAAAGATCCGCAAGGTCTCCGAACGTATCTTCGCCGAGGAGATGGCCAAGACCACGGACAAGGAGTTCTCCAAAAAGGAGCTCTTCGACAAGTTCCTGACCAAGGGGAATATGACACTGGAGCTGTTGCTGTTCCAATCCGTTCTCGGCCCCATTGGCCTGCCTGCAGTCGAGGCGGTTTATCCCGCCGTCACCACCACCGACGGCAAGCAAATGAATGCCATGAACGACTACGTGATCCGCATGTCGGCGGACGAACTGCCGCCCACCGAGGTGTTCTGGTCCCTCACGCTTTACGACCTCAACAACGGCTTTTTCATCCCCAACGATCGCAAGAAATACAGCGTGGGTGAGAACGCCGGTATGAAGCTCGACGAGAACGGCGGGATCGAGGTCTACGTCGCTGCCGAGAAACCCGAGGGCGTGCCCGAGGAGAACTGGCTGCCGATCAGCCGCAAGGACGAGGACATGGACATCGTGCTACGTGCCTATGTTGCAGATTTGGAGAAGATGAAGACTTGGAAAGCACCCAAGGCAGAGAAGTTGTCGAAGTAGGCAGCGACTTTAACGGCAGTCCCGCTAGATGGCGGGACGAAAACAGACCGGGAGAACGCAAATGATGCGAACAAGACCGAATCGAAAACCGCTGACCATAAACTTTTGATCGCCGCGGCGCTCGCGCTTGTGCTCGTGGGCGGACCAGCCGCTGCCTGTGTTTGAAAAACTCGCGAAGTGAGTGCGATTTGATCGCACCTCGGGATCTTTCCCTCACCTCGGGGCGGCCGACTCGCATCGGCCGTCCTGAGATTTGGGTTTAACGCCGGGTCTGCGTATCATTAATCGCCTGCTTTCCACAGAGGACAATAAAATGGAACTGGAATCAATCCTGATTATTCTGGCGTTGGGTGCGGTTGTTGGCTGGCTGGCCGGACTTATCGTGAGAGGCGGCGGATTCGGGCTGATCGTAAATATAGTCGTCGGTATTCTCGGGGCGTTCGTCGGCAAATATCTCTTTGCCGAGCTCGGTATATCCGTCGGCAGCGGCTTGGCCGCAACCCTTGTTTCCGCAACCGTCGGCGCGGTTGTGCTGGTGGTGATTATCAGCCTGCTAAGAAAGGTTGCGAACTGACGAGCGTTCGGGGAGGCGTGGATATCGATCCGGCCTGTAGAGGCCCCGGACGCGCCACTGGTGAGTCAGTCCAGTACCGCCACCAAACAAGAGGCCGTAGCGGCACAAGGAAGGGGTGACCCAACCCGGTATTCATTTCAGGCCCGGCTTTTCGCCAACGGTTTTGGTGTTGATCCCCGGAAATGAGTAGAGTGGGCAGATGCCGAATGCGCCCGTAATGATCAGGATCAGCCCGATCCAGCCGATCGGGGGTATGGAGTCCCGCATAAACATTGCCGATCAGAATAAGGCCGACGATGATGCGAATGGTGCGGTCGATCATGCCGATGTTGTTCTTGAAAATGGAACTCATGCCGCTGTTGCCCTCTTGGGTTGGTTCATCAGTATGCACCGCTTATCCCTGCTGCCCTTCGATCGGCAGCAGGGATACCAGTCGCCCAGGTCTTCCTGGATATCGAGGGTATCAATCTGCTCAACCGCGCACGGATTGTGGCGTCACTTCGAGGTAGATCCGGATTAACTGGACTCTGTCCCCGATCACTGCCGGTCCAGCTTCCGGTAGTTGACCGCCTCCATCAGGTGTTGCCTTTCGATAGAGGCGGCTTGCTCCATATCCGCAATCGTCCGCGCGAGCTTGAGGATCCGGTGATAGGCGCGCGCGGAGAGGCGCAGTTTTTCCACTGCCTGTTGCAGCAGTAACCGATCCCCCTTTTTCAGCGCGCAGACTTCCTCGATCTGCTGGTGGGTGAGCCGGCTGTTTAGCGTCTTGTTACGCTTCAGCTGGATCCCGCGGGTTCTCATCACCCGTTCACGCACGGCGGCACTGCATTCGCCCCTGGGTCCCTGCATGTCCTCGAAGGAAAGGCGCGGCACCTCCACGTGCATATCGATGCGATCCATCAGCGGTCCGGAGATCCGGTCCCGGTAGCGCTGTACCTGGTCCGAGGTGCACCTGCACCGCCCGGACGGGTCGCCCAGCCAGCCGCACTTGCAGGGGTTCATGGCGGCGACCAGCTGGAAGAGAGCCGGGAATTCGGACTGGCGGGCGGCACGGGAAATGGTGATCCGGCCCGTTTCCAGTGGTTCACGCAATACCTCCAGTACCTTGCGCTCGAATTCGGGCAGTTCATCGAGAAACAGTACGCCACGGTGCGCACGGGTTATTTCTCCAGGGCGGGGGCTGGAGCCGCCACCGACCAGAGCTACTGCCGAGGCGGTATGGTGTGGGGCGCGAAACGGTCGTAATCGCCAGGTCTTGTTATCGATATCCAATCCACAGACAGACGAGATGGATGCCACCTCCATGGCTTCCTGTTCGCACATCTCGGGGAGTATGCCGGGCAAGCGGCTTGCAAGCAGGGTCTTGCCGGTACCCGGTGGGCCGATCAGAAGCAGGCTGTGATTGCCGGCGGCAGCGATCTCCAGTGCACGACGTGCCGCATGTTGTCCGCGTACATCAGCCAGATCGGCTGCTTCGCATTGCGTGTGTCGAGACGGTTTTGCAACTGCCGGGATCAGTCGCCGGGTGTTGTCGAGGTGAGTGACCACGCTGACCAGATCAGGACCGCCGAGTACGATGGCGCCACTGACCAGAGCGGCTTCTGTTGCATTGCCTTCCGGCAGGATCAGGGTCCGTCCGGCCGCAACCGATTGCAAGGAGGCAGTCAGTGCCCCCTGTACCGGTCGAAGGCTGCCGGACAGGGCGAGTTCGCCGATACACTCGTGGGAGGACAGGCTATATTCCGGTATCTGCCCCGAAGCGGCGAGTATGCCCAGCGCGATCGGCAGGTCGAAGCGCCCGCCCTCCTTGGGCAGATCAGCTGGCGCCAGATTGATGGTGATGCGTCGTGCGGGGAATTCAAAGTGGCTGTTGAGTAGTGCGCCCCTGACCCGGTCCTTGCTTTCCTTGACAGCGGTCTCCGGCAGACCGACCACCGAGACTGCCGGTAGCCCATTGGAGAGATGTACCTCGACGGTTACCAGCGGCGCATCCATTCCCAGTTGCGCACGGCTGTAGACGATAGCCAGTGACATGGCATTCCTTGCCTGGTTGTAATTTGCCTGTGCGGATTCCTTCCGCAGGAGAACAGTCTACTGCATCCTGGTGCAGACTGCTGTCAGACGGATTTCAGATTTCTTTCTGGTCTGATTGCAGCTGATTTTCCAGCTGTTCAACCAGTTGCTCGAGCCGTTCCAGCTTTTCGCGGGTGCGTTCCAGTACCCGGGACTGAACGTCAAACTCCTCACGAGTGACAAGGTCAAGTCGGGCGAAGCTCGCCTGCAGGGTGGATCTGAAGTTTTTCTCCACATCCTGCTGCAGTTCCTTGAGGCCGGAGGGGACGCTGTTCGCCAGTTTATGGGCCAGCTCATCGAGTACCTTGGGGTCGATCATCACTTTTCACCTCGGATATAAATGCAACAACAAACCACACTCCCTATCTTTCAAACAACACTCTCGCGCACCCTTTCTGTGCATTGGCCTGGTGAATGCACAAAAACTGTGCGCATTGATCATCGCCCGGCTTGAGCGGATGGTCTTATCTGTATGTTATTTATCGATAATTTCTAAATGGCACGGTATCTGCTTAGTACCAGTGCGAAAAGGGCAATCAATCCAGGCCCCTCGTGTAATAACACAATTTTCGATTTTACATGATTCTTGGTGCGCGATTTTCAGAGGAATAGTTCTAGAGGAGAAAGATGATGAAGATTAGTAAGACCATGATGGCGGTTGCACTGGCGTCCGCATCCCAAATCACATTGGCGGGTGACCATGACATCGAAGCCAATGTCACTCTGGCGACTGATTATGTCTGGCGAGGTGTTTCACAGACCGACAACAAACCAGCCATACAGGGTGGTTTTGATTACAGCTACGACACCGGCTGGCATGGCATTGGTCTGTATGCCGGCACCTGGGCATCCAATGTCGATGCGACCTTCTTCGGCGGGGATAACGATCCGCAGATCGAGCTGGATGGCTATCTGGGTGTGAACGGTTCCATCGGCGAATTTGGTTGGGATGTGGGCTGGCTGCGTTATTTCTACCCTGGCAAGAACATCAACGACACCACGGAATGGCATGTAGGCGGCAGCTGGAGATTCCTGAGTTCCACCTTCCATTACAGCAAGGACTGGTTCGCAACCGACGAAAGTTCCTACCGGGTCGATGGTGCGATCGACTACGGCCTGCCCTGGGAGATCGGACTATCCGCGGGCGTCGGC
>JARFQV010000071.1 GCA_029287615.1 Pseudomonadota bacterium
CTGCCCTACTTTCATCGCCGCTCCGCGCATCTCAGACAACCTGTTTGCCAGCCGCGTGGCATTGGCCGGTGTCATAAGCATGTCTTCCATGGTTGGCAACTTACCGGTGGCCACCTGGCGCAGACCAGAGCCAAGCATACCGCCGGCGAGCCCACCGGCGAGTCGCCCCATCTGCAACAGGCGTCCGGCACGGCTCGCCGGCACTGGTTTTTCACTGATCATCAGCTTTCACCCGGCTTCGATTCTTCAACCGGGGCGCCTGTTTGATCAACATAAATCAGCTCATCAGTGTCAAAACCCAGCACCTGTGCCTTCTGTACCAGCTGATCAAGCACAGCCTGTGGTAATTTCGGCGTGCGTGACAAGATCCATAAATAGGATAGATTCGGACCGCTGACCAGCGAGTAACTGTAGTTTTTCGAGTCCAGTTCGATAATGTTGTAGCCACCGTAAAAAGGCCCGAAGAAAGAGACTTTGAGCTCGCCAATCGTCGGGTCGCCCACCGGATAGGCCTTACCTTCGGCTTCTTTCCAGTCCTGTTTATCCATATCGAAACCACGGTTGACTACCTCGACACCACCATCCGGCAGCATACTATAATTTGCAGTCACATGACTCATGCCACGTTCAAAGCGGTGGTCGAGACGGGCGATTTCATACCAGCGGCCCAGGTAGCGTTGAAGATCGAATCCGTCCACCGTCGTCACTCCTGCCGGAACACCGGTGCAGCCGCTGAGGAACAGCAACAACAAGCTGATAATTGAAAAACGTTTCATCTATTTATCTCCATAACGGCATTAATAAATATTTCTGCCGGTGTAAATCATTAAATAGCGTCTATCTAGAAAAAAAAGCGCATGAAAACATGCACCGGGTATATGCCAGGCCCTATCACGCGGCTTCACCTTGGCTGCATTTCCCACCGGGAAACAACACCCTCACGCATGTCCCTTGTCCCGGTTCACTGTTCATTTTCAGCGGCCAGGAGAACCGATCAGACAGCCGTTTGACGATACTCAGACCAACACCATGTCCTGCACGTGAAGCACCAGGTGCTCTATAGTAAGGCGTGAAGACCTTGCCCAATTGCTCTTCTGTCATGCCTACCCCACTGTCCTCGATGGTCACTCCCTCGTTGTCGAGTGAGACCTTTATCATTCCCTGGTCGGTATAATTGGCGGCATTGCGCAGTAGATTGCCAAATAGCATGGCAAGTGCCTTTGCTGAGGCGTGTACATAAAGACGGCAGCCATGTTCAACATTAAAAACGACAGGTTTATCACCGATCGCCTGCCGGGTTCGCTCTACTTCTTCGTCAAGCACGTCATTGACACAGACCTCATCTATCGATAGTCCAAGATCGGATTCACGTGCCAATAGCAGCAAGGCTTCCATCAACTCCTCCATATCACCGGCATTACGGCGGATACGTACCACGGAGTTGCGCGCCTGCTGTGATAATTCCTGCTCACTGAGAAGCATATCGGCAGCGATTTTGATTACCGTCAATGGACTGCGTAATTCGTGACTGGCATCACGTGTGAACTGGTGCTCGCGTTCAACAAAATCAGTGATACGAAGGTTGAGATTGTTCAGTGCTGTGGCCAGCGCCAGTACCTCCCTGTCTACTCCGGATGGAATCTCGTCTACATTAACCCGGTTGTTGGCCTTCGGGTCCGGATCAAAACGATCCACCTCATGCGCGAGCCAGATAAGGGGGGAAATTGCACGGCCAGCCAGCCGCCAGGACATCCACGCCGCCAGGTACAGAGCAATCAGCACCAGCATTAATGGCAATAAGCCAAAATACAGCGCGAGACGTCCTACCTGTTCGCCGTCAAATAGCAGATATAGTTTTTCATCATTTTGCTCAGTAACGTACAGTGTGGTGAAATCTGCCTCGCTGGGGAGGTCATGATAACCTGGCCCATAGGACGCCAGGTTCTGCGGCGCCTGGCTGCCCTTAGAATCCAGGTAGCCGGTAAGATTCAGGGTGTTCGGCAGTGCAAAAGCGGGGTTCTGCATGCGCCGATCCCAGAAAAAATCTGCCTCTTCCTGCAGTGCACGGGTAACCAGGACCTCACGAATCATGGTGCCGGCGGCATATACACCGATGACTGCCGTAATACTGATCAGCAATGCCTGTAGCAGAAAAGCTCTGACCAGGCGCTGCTGAATACCCCGCTTTGCATTCATTGAGTCGTCAGCCGGTATCCATTGCCCTGCATGGTTTGCAGCAGTGGTGTGTCAAAGGGTTTATCGATCGACTGGCGAAGATTATATAAGTGACTGCGAAGTGTGTCCGAATCAGGCAGAATATCGCCCCAGACCTGGCGTTCGAGATCACTGCGACTTACTACGCGTGGTGAAGCCGTCATCAGAATTCGCAGTATCTTCATACAGGTTGGACTCAAATGCAGCATCTTTCCATCACGACTGACTTCCAGCGTGCCGGTATCAAACTTGAGGTCAGCTACCTGCAGAGTCTCCGGGCTCACCAATCCATGGTTCCTGCGAATAAGGGAGCGGACACGTGCTTCGAGTTCGCGAATTTCAAAAGGTTTTACCAGGTAATCATCAGCCCCGATATCGAGCCCGGCAAGTTTGTCTTCTAATGTATCGCGTGCCGTTAGCATCAGTACAGGCGTACTATTGCGGGCCTCTTCGCGTAACTTCTCACAGACTTTCAGGCCGTCCATGCCTGGCAGCATCAGGTCCAGGATGATGGCGTCATAGTCATTGCTTACAGCGAGATGAAGCCCGGTAATTCCATCACCGGCAAAGTCCATCTCGAAACCGCGATGGTCAAGGTATGCATAAACCATCTCTGCGATATCGCGGTTGTCTTCGACCAGCAGCAGGCGCTGTGTTTTTTCAGTTTCTGTCATTGCTTTCTCCTCATATGCAGAATGTGCTGAGAATGTGTTAAATAATATAAAGAGTGTGCTCCAGGAAGCGTGAAGACGACGTGAAGAAGCCGCTATACTGAGTTCCTCAGCATCAGCTCTTCAGGATATGGATCCATGTAATACTGCCGGTCAATATAGTCGTCAGGGTATCTGCGCAAGTGGTGCTTCATTAATGTAATCGGAACGATTAATGGCACCTGCCCGAGGCGGTATTTATCCATCACCTCGATCAGCTCCTGCTTGTCGTCACTGCTGATCTTTGTCTTCAGGTAGCCCATGACATGCATTAACACATTAGCATGGCGCTTCCTTGAGGCCTTTGCTTTAAGGCAGGTCATTGCACGCAATAGATATTCGTTAGCAACTTCATCGAGGTTTGCTTTATTTGCGCTGGCAATCAACGGGCCCAACTTGCGGTATTCGACTTCATCGTGAGCAAGCAGGATGGACCCTGTCTCTTATACACATCTGACGCTGCCGACGATCCAACTCTAGTGGAGAGGTGGGGGGGGGGGGGGTGAGTGGGTGAGGGGGGGGGGGGGG
>JARFQV010000191.1 GCA_029287615.1 Pseudomonadota bacterium
GCGGAATGACGAGCTTGCGCACAGTTCGATCCGTTTTACGCTGGGACGGTATACGACGGAAGAGGAAGTGGATTACACCATAGCGCGGGTGAAGGAGAAGGTGGGCAAGCTGCGCGAACTATCGCCGCTGTGGGAGATGTACCAGGACGGTGTGGACCTGGATGCGGTGCAGTGGGCGGCGCATTGACCGCGAGGATAACGGTTTCAGTGAGGCAGACATGGCAATTACCCTAACCGAGGCTGCGGCCAATCAGGTCAGGAAATTTCTGGATAATCGTGGCAAGGGCGTGGGTCTGCGACTGGGCGTACGCACCTCCGGTTGCTCGGGAATGGCCTACGTAATCGAATTCGCGGATGAAATCGAGGATGATGACCAGGTCTTCGAGGCGCATGGCGTCAAGGTGATCGTGAATCCCAAGAGCCTGCTCTATCTGGACGGAACCGAACTCGATTTCGGTCGCGAAGGACTGAATGAAGGATTCAAGTTCAACAACCCCAATGTCAAGGACGAATGCGGTTGCGGAGAAAGTTTTAATATCTGACACACCGCTGGCCCCTCCATCCTGCAGGGATGAATGCAGTTTCCATGTCCTACGACCTGTCCACGAACTACTTCGAGATCTTTGCCTTGCCGCGATCCTACAGCGTGGATCGCGCAATGCTGGATGAGCGATACCGCAAGTTGCAGCAGACCGTGCACCCGGATCGCTTCGCCACCGCGACCGACCAGGAAAGGCGAATTTCAATGCAACAGACGGCCCTGATCAACGAAGCCTATGAAACACTCAAGGACCCGGTCTTGCGCGGGCGCTATCTGCTGGAACTGGATGGTCATGTTTTCGAGGACAATCGCAGCATGACCGGAGATCCCGCATTCCTGATGGAACAGATAGAATTGCGCGAGGCCCTGGCAGAAGTGCGGGGGGGGCCAAGTCCACTGGAAGCACTGGGCAGGCAGCTGGAGCTCATAACCAGCCGGTTCTCGGCGCTGGATGACGAGTTGTCGAGCTGGTTTGGCCAGCCAGACAGAAGCTTCCCGGATGTGGCGGTAGGCATCATTCACAAAATGCAGTTTTACCGGCGCCTGGAACAGGAGGCGCTGGAGTTGGAATTCGACCTGGAAGACCAAACAGGTCTGGTGTAAGGGATATGGCGCTATTGCAGATATCAGAGCCTGGACAATCCACGGCACCCCACGAGCACCGGCTGGCGGCCGGCATCGATCTGGGTACGACTAATTCACTGGTCGCGACGGTACGCAGCGGTCAGGCGGATACGCTCCCGGATGCCAGCGGCAGGCATCTGCTGCCATCCGTGGTGCACTACCGTAGCGGTGAGGACCCCCGGGTCGGTGAGGAGGCCTGGTCGGGTGCCTCCGGTGACCCGATGAATACCATCATATCGGTCAAGCGACTGATGGGGCGTGGCGTTGCCGATGTCACCGCGAAAGATGCACACCTTCCCTATG
This sequence comes from Pseudomonadota bacterium, assembly GCA_029287615.1. Classification (GTDB taxonomy): domain Bacteria; phylum Pseudomonadota; class Gammaproteobacteria; order UBA9214; family UBA9214; genus JARFQV01. The sequence continues at coordinate 1,469 of JARFQV010000191.1, forward strand.
AATTCCTCCAGGGTAAACCCGGTATGCCGCTCCTTCGGACCGCTGGTGGGGATGTGAGCCCTGTCGAGATTTCAGCCGAAATACTCCGCACGCTCAAGGCACGCGCGGAGGAAAGTCTCGGGGGAGAGCTGGAGGGTGTGGTGGTAACGGTGCCGGCCTACTTCGATGAAGCACAGCGCCAGGCCACCAAGGACGCCGGCCGCCTTGCCGGTCTCAATGTGATGCGGTTGCTGAACGAACCAACCGCGGCGGCCGTGGCGTATGGACTCGATCATGCTGCGGAGGGGGTGGTTGCCATCTATGACCTGGGCGGCGGTACCTTCGATATCTCCATCCTTCGGCTCAACAAGGGTGTATTCGAGGTCATGGCCACAGGCGGTGATTCAGCGCTGGGTGGTGATGACATGGATCGTGTGATTGCGGCCTGGATCAGGGAGCAGGCCGGTATCGGCGAGGATGTGGATCCCATGCTGATGCGTCGACTGCTGCATGATGCCCGTGCGGCGAAGGAGACCCTGACCGACCAGGACGAGGTCAGCCTGAGGGTGTCGCTTACCGGTGCAGAGGAGTGGACAGGAACCCTGACGCGGGAGCGGTTCGATCAGCTGATCGGGTCACTGGTAGAGAAGACATTGAGTCCATGCAGGCGTGCATTGCGTGATGCCGGATTGCGGTCCAGGGATGTAAGCGAGATCGTCATGGTAGGGGGTTCCACCCGCGTTCCACTGGTGCGGGAGCAGGTGAGCCGCTTTTTCGGCCGTGAGCTACTGGTAGATATCGACCCTGACAAGGTCGTGGCCATCGGTGCCGCCATTCAGGCGGATATTCTGGCCGGTAACAGGTCCGACGACGAGATGCTGCTGCTGGATGTAATTCCCCTCTCGCTGGGACTGGAGACCATGGGTGGGCTCGTGGAGAAGATCATACCGCGTAATACTACCATCCCGGTCGCGCGTGCGCAGGAGTTTACTACCTTCAAGGACGGTCAGACGGCCATGTCCCTGCACGTGGTACAGGGAGAGCGGGACCGTGTCAGCGACTGCCGCTCACTGGCGCGTTTTGAACTGCAGGGTATTCCACCCATGACCGCCGGTGCGGCCCGTATCCGGGTAAGCTTCCAGGTGGATGCCGATGGTCTGCTGAATGTGGAGGCACAGGAGCAGGTTAGCGGCGTGCAGAGCAGTATAGAGGTCAAGCCATCCTACGGGCTGACTGATCCCGAGATTGAAGCAATGCTGAAGGATTCCATGGATCATGCGCAGGATGACATGAACGCTCGCCGGTTGCGTGAGCATCAGGTCGAGGCGGACCGGGTGCTGGAGGCCCTGAGTTCCGCGCTCGCCGAGGATGGAGATCGGCTGCTTACCGACGAGGAAAGAGCGGTTGTGGATGAAGCCGCACGTGTGCTCGCGCAGACTCGTCAGGGATCGGATTATCGTGCCATCAAGCGCGCGCAGGAGCAGGTGGAACAGGCCAGTGCCGATTTTGTCGCCAGGCGAATGGATGCCAGTATACGTAAGGCCATGGCGGGTCACAGGATTGAGGATTTCGAGTAGAGCCAATGACACAAATCATATTCCTGCCACATGAGGAGATATGCCCGGAGGGTGCGGTGCTGGAGGTCGATCCCGGTGTCAGCATCTGCGATGCAGCCCTGCGCAACGACATCGAAATCGAGCATGCCTGCGAGAAGTCTTGCGCCTGCACAACCTGCCATGTCTATGTGCGAGAAGGGGGGGAGTCACTCAATGAGGCAACCGAGGAAGAGGATGATCTGCTGGACAAGGCATGGGGGCTGGAGCCTGACTCACGGCTGAGTTGCCAGACCATTGTCGGCAGCGAGGACCTGGTTATCGAGATCCCCAAGTACACGATCAACATGGTCAGTGAAAATCACTAAGGAAAAACCATGGGCCTGAAATGGATAGACGTACTGGACATTGCCATTGAACTGGATGAGGCGCATCCGGATGCGGATCCGCAATATGTACGGTTCACCGATCTCAGAGAATGGGTCTGCGCGCTGGATGATTTTGACGATGATCCTGCCCATTGTGGTGAAAAGGTGCTCGAGGCGATCCAGATGGCCTGGATAGAAGAGCGATCCTGACCGATTCTGCTGGCCCGAAAGGGAGGACCAGCGCCCGTGAAATTTCACGGGGCCTCGGATGAATTTGTAGCCGGTAACGGTTCAGGGCTGTAACCGGCAGAGTACGGCATCCGGTTTCCTGAGTCTCCTGTTGACAAGCTCGAATAACTGTTGAAAAACAATGGGTAGCGCCGGTTGTCCTGGTTTTCAACCAGGTTGGGCCGGATGTCTCGACTATGCGTAAATCCGGCTCCTTTCTTCCCAAACACCCCCCAATCCGAGTATAGTTAGCGGCCTTTTCGATAGTCGCCGCCTTTCGGTTGCAGACCGGAGGGCCAATCCTGCGACTGAACCGACACAGAATCATATAGTGGAGAAGTGGTCCATGGCAGAGAGAAATCGCCTTCATCGCAGTGAACTCGCCGTACCCGGCAGCAATCCCCGCATGCTGGAAAAGGCGCCGGCCGCTGGTGCCGACCTCGTATTCCTCGATCTGGAGGATGCAGTGGCGCCGGATGACAAGAAGCAGGCCCGCAAGAATGTCATCGAGGCCCTCAATGATCTCGACTGGTCTGCCTGTTCCGTCTCGGTCCGGATCAACGGGCTGGACACGCATTATTGCTATCGCGACATCGTTGATGTCGTCGAGCAGGCTGGAGACAAGCTGGATACCATATTGATACCGAAGGTGGGAGCACCCTGCGATATTCTCTATGTGTCAACCATGCTGGAGCAGATCGAGGCAGCAAAGGGAATCAAGCCGATCAATATTCACGTGTTGATCGAGACAGCGCTGGGCATGGCCAATGTCGAGGATATCGCCAGGACCTGTCCCGAACGCCTCGAGGCAATGGTCTTTGGCGTGGCGGACTATGCTGCATCGACCCAGGCCCGGACAACCCAGATGGGTGGCGCCAATCCTGATTACGCAGTCCTGATGCACCCCGATGAGTCGGGGCGTCGCGAACGTCACTGGGGAGACCAGTGGCATTTTGCCATTTCCCGCATGGTAGTGGCCTGCCGCGCCTACGGCCTGCGCCCCATCGATGGACCCTTCGGCGACATATCCGACAAGGAAGGATACAAGGCCGTGGCCCGTGGTGTGGCGGCACTGGGTTGCGAAGGCAAATGGGCGATCCATCCCAGCCAGATCGAGCTTGCCAACGAAATCTTCACCCCGCCCGGTGCCGAGGTAGATCGCGCCCGCCGTATCCTGGCCGCCATGGAGGAAGCCGCAACGGAAGGCAAGGGTGCTGTGTCGCTGGACGGGCGGCTGATCGATGCCGCCTCCATCCGCCAGGCACAGGTCATGATGGACAAGGTAAACCAGATCGAGCACTCGCTCGCCAGTCGTTAGTCCAGGAGTATTTCAGTGAATATCCATGAATATCAAACCAAGGATCTGTTAAAGGGATACGGGGTACCGGTACCACAGGGAAAGGTGGCGCACACGGATGCGAACGCCGCAACGGCAGCCGAGGATATCGGTGGTGAGCGCTGGGTCGTCAAGGCTCAGATCCATGCCGGCGGCCGCGGCAAGGGTGGCGGTGTGAAGGTGGCCGAGTCCGTTGACCAGGTCCGCCAGTACGCCGACCAGATGATCGGCAGCAGCCTGGTGACCCCGCAGACGGGACCCGAGGGCAGGCTGGTTCACCGGGTTCTTGTGGAAGAGGCCAGTTCCATCGTCAAGGAATTTTATCTGGGTCTGGTTATCGACAGGGCGACACAGCGCATTACGGTGATTGCATCGGATTCCGGCGGCATGGAAATCGAGGAGGTTGCCCGCAAAAACCCGGAGCGGGTGGTGCGCGAGGTCATCGATCCGGCAGTTGGCATGCAGGATTTCCAGTGTCGCAAGACGGCCGCCCGGATCGGATTGACCGGGAAGCAGATGTCCGGTGCGGTCAAGATGATGAAGGCCCTGTACCGCTGTTTTCGGGACAAGGATGCGCTGCTGGCCGAGATCAATCCGCTGGCACTCGTGGAGGACGGATCCCTGGTTGCCGTGGATGCCAAGATGTCATTCGATGGCAATGCCCTCTACAAGCAATCGGATATCACCGAGCTGCGTGATTTCGATGAAGAGGACCCGAAGGAGGTCGAGGCAACCGGACACGGACTCAACTACATCGCCCTGGACGGAGATGTGGGTTGCATCGTCAACGGTGCGGGACTGGCGATGGCGACCATGGATGCCATCAGCTTCCATGGAGGAAAACCAGCGAATTTTCTGGATGTCGGTGGTGGCGCTTCGCCCGAAAAGGTCGGGAATGCCTTTCGCATCGTATTGCAGGATGACAATGTCAAGATCATCCTGGTCAACATATTTGCGGGAATCAATCGCTGCGACTGGATTGCCGAAGGGCTGGTGCAGGCCATGAAGGACCTGGATATCAATGTACCTATTGTCGTTCGCCTGGCAGGTACGAACGTTGAACAGGGTCGGGAGATCCTGAAGTCATCCGGTTTTCCCTTTATCATGGCCGGCAATCTGGATGATGCCGCAACCCGGGTTGTCGACAAGCTGAAAGGAGCAACGCCATGAGTGTATTCGTCCATAACCATTCGCGTGTGCTGATCCAGGGTTTTACCGGTCAACATGCCACCTTCCATGCCGAGGAGGCTATCAAGGGTGGTACGACTATCGTGGGCGGAGTTACCCCCGGCAAGGGCGGTATGACCCATCTGGACCTGCCTGTATTCGATACCGTGTCGCAGGCGGTTGAGGAGACCGGCGCCGATGTAAGTGGCATTTTCGTACCCCCGCCATTTGCTGCCGATGCCATAATGGAGGCCCTGGAGGCAGGGATCAGGGTCATAGTGGTTATAGCGGATGGCATCCCCGTACAGGACATGGTTCGTGTGAAGCGCTATGCCGCGGGACGCAAGGCCGTGATCATCGGGCCGAATACCCCGGGCATTATCACACCCGGGGCCTGCAAGGTTGGCATTATGCCATCGCATATCTATACCCCGGGGCGTATCGGGGTGGTATCCCGTTCGGGTACACTCAATTACGAGGCGGTACAGCAGATGACCGAACTGGGTATGGGGCAGTCAACCGGTGTGGGCATTGGCGGTGATCCGGTTAACGGTACCGATTTCGTTACCGTCCTGCGCGCCTTCGAGGAAGACCCCGATACCGACGCCGTGGTGATGATTGGTGAGATTGGTGGTCCCCAGGAGGTGGATGCCGCGATGTGGGCAAAGGAGAACATGAGCAAGCCGGTGGTCGGATTCGTGGCCGGTGTATCGGCCCCGCCAGGCAGACGCATGGGGCACGCCGGAGCGATTATATCCGGCGAAGCCGATACGGCGACCGCAAAGATGGATCGTATGGAGGAACTGGGTATCCACGTGGTGCGCAATCCGGCTGAAATCGGCGCCACGGCCAACCGTGTTTTTTCATGACGTCCGGGCAATTTGACATTGGTGAACACGATGAATATATACAGGAGGATGCATGGCAATTGAGCGGACCTTTTCAATAATCAAACCCGATGCGGTCGCTAAAAACGTGATCGGCGAGATCTACAGCCGTTTCGAAAAGAATGGCCTTCGGATCGTTGCCGCCAGGATGCTGCACCTGACCAAGGAACAGGCCCAGGGATTTTATGCCGTGCACAAGGAACGGCCCTTCTACAATGATCTGGTGGAATTCATGACTTCCGGTCCCGTCATGGTACAGGTCCTGGAGGGGGAAGATGCCATTGCCAAAAATCGTGAACTGATGGGCGCAACGAATCCGGCAGATGCCGCACCCGGTACCATCCGTGCCGATTTTGCGCAGACGGTTGACGAAAACGCGGTCCACGGATCCGACGGTCCGGATACGGCGAAGGTCGAAATCGAGTTTTTCTTTCAGCCCGGCGAGCTTTGTGCCCGCACCCGCTGATGCCCATGCACGCTTTATTGTAAGTCTATGGAAACAGAACCGAAAACCAACCTGCTCGACCTGGACCGGAAGGGGCTGATTGCCTTCTTTGCCGGTATGGGAGAGCCGGCATTCCGTTCCACCCAGGTGCTGAAGTGGATCTATGTCCGGGGTGTGCGGGATTTCGGGGCGATGACCGATCTGAGCAAGGACCTGCGTGCCCGGTTGAGCCAGTCAGCGGACATTGTCCTGCCCGAAGTCGTGCGCGAGCAGCGTTCGGGTGACGGTTCACACAAATGGTTGCTGCGCATGCCGGATGGAAACAGTATCGAGACGGTTTTCATTCCGGAAGAAGACCGTGGTACCCTCTGCGTTTCCTCCCAGGTGGGCTGTACCCTGAACTGCAGCTTCTGCTCGACGGCACAGCAGGGGTTCAACCGCAATCTGACGACTGGCGAGATCATAGGGCAGGTGTTGCTGGCAGCAGAATCGCTGGGGCAGATGACATCGGAATGCCGTATCATCTCCAACGTGGTGATGATGGGAATGGGAGAGCCGCTGCTGAACTACGACAATGTAGTCGCAGCCATGAACCTGATGCTCGATGATTTTGCCTTCGGGCTCTCCAAGCGTCGGGTGACACTGAGCACGGCGGGCATCATACCGGGCATCGAGCGGCTCAGGAGGGACTGCGATGTAAGCCTTGCAGTCTCGCTGCATGCTCCCGAGGACCAGTTGCGAAATGAACTGGTGCCGCTGAATCGCAAGTATCCCATCAAGGAGCTGCTGGCTGCCTGCAAACGCTACGTGGGCGAGGGTCGGCGGCGGGTGACTTTCGAGTATGTCATGCTGGCCGGGATCAATGACAGTGACACACACGCCCGGCAGCTGGTACGCTGTCTGCGAGGGGTTCCGGCCAAGGTCAATCTGATCCCATTCAATCCATTCCCGCAGACAGGATATACCTGCAGCAGTCCGGAAAGGCTGGCGGCCTTTCACCGTATTCTTGTCTCTGCCGGTCTGGTTACCCTGACGCGAAAGACTCGCGGGGATGATATCGATGCGGCCTGTGGTCAGCTGGCCGGGCAGTTCAGAGACAGAACGCAGCGTCGGGAACGGCGCCTGGCACAGTCAAGGACGGACATTCAATGAAAATCAAGCAATCGGTTCTGGATCTATTTGTACTTGCCTGTGTCTGCCTGTTCGTTGCCGGTGGCTGCACCACGACAAAGACACTCTCCACTACACCCGTCACTGGCAAGACAATCGTTGACGAGGACAAGAAGCCGGGCAAAACTGCCGCCGAGATCAATGTCCAGCTGGGACTGGAATATATGCGCCAGGACAATCTGCCGGCTGCACTGGAGAAGTTGGAGAAGGCGGTGAAACAGGATCCCAAGCTGCCCAGTGCACACAACAGCATTGCCGTGCTCTACGAACGTCTGGGCGAGGACAAGCTTGCGGACAAGCATTATCGCAAGGCACTCAGGCTCAGTCCGAAGGATCCCATGGCGCAGAATAACTATGGTACCTACCTGTGCCGTTCCGGGCGCTACCAGGAGTCTCTTGGCCATTTCCGGAAGGCCGCGGAAGATCCGCTCTATGATTTTCCCGAACTGGCCCTGAGCAATGCCGCTATGTGCGCAAACCTCATTCCGGACCACGATAAGGCCAGGGAACTGCTTTCCATGGCACTGGAAATCGATGCCGAATTCCCGCCGGCCCTGATACAGATGGCCTTGGTGAATTATAATGCCGGGGATTATTTCCGTGCCCGTGCATTCCTGGAGCGTTACCTGGGCCTGGTGAAGGCAAACCCGGGCAGCCTCTGGCTTGGTGTGCGGATAGAGGAAAAAATGGGTAACCAGTCGGCCATGCTGAATTATGCCAATACCCTGAAGGGCCAGTATCCGGACTCAGAACAGACTCGCGAACTCCTGGAGTGGGAGAATGAACGCCGCACCAGATAATGACGGCAGCAAGGCCACCGAACGGGAAGGCGCAATCCGCTCTGTGGGAGAGCGACTCCAGCAGGCCCGCGAGCAACACAAGCTGTTGATTGAGGAGGTTGCCGAAAAACTGCACATCGACATGGAAATAGTCGAGGCCCTGGAGAGGGATGATGATGCCAACTTGCCGGCGCCAATCTTCGTCCAGGGATATTTGAAAAACTATGCCCGCCTCGTCGGCCTGCCGCCCGAACTGCTGATCAAGGAATATATTGCGCAGGGCAGAAACGAGCCACCACCACTTTCTTCTGTGACGACGGTCAGCCAGAAGTTGCCGGGAGCACGATTCCCGACGTTCCGGCTGTTTCGCAATATCCTGTTACTGGCACTCGCCGGTCTGCTGGTCTGGATGGCATACCCGTATGCAGAGAGTATCATCAGGCAGCGGGCCACCGTTCCTGACGAGGTAGAGCCCGGTCGCCTCGAGCTACCACTGTCACCCCGCAGTGAACGGATCAGACCGTACTATGAATACACCTCAAGATCGGGTTTTACCGGCATCTGGCGCCTGTCTTATCGTCTTGCCATGAACGTAAATCCAGCCGGCAGCAATCAGGCGAACCTGGCAGCGAAGTTTGTTCAGAAAGAACGGCTGGCTAGCCCTTCCGACAGCCCTTCCCGCGCCTGATTCAGCAATCGATGTCCAGTACAGTGCAAGCCGTGCGCGGCATGAATGATATCCTGCCAACGGATTCCCCGGTCTGGCAATTCCTGGAAGATACCGTGCGTCGTATCGCTCAGTCCTATGGATACAGCGAGATACGCCTGCCGGTGGTTGAGAAAACGGAACTCTTCAAGCGTTCCATCGGCGAAGTAACCGATATTGTCGAAAAGGAGATGTACACCTTTGACGACCGCAACGGAGACAGCCTGACACTGCGGCCGGAGGGAACTGCAGGTTGTGTACGGGCCTGTATCGAACATGGTCTTCTGCACAATCAGATCCAGCGTCTCTGGTATGCTGGCCCCATGTTTCGCCACGAACGTCCCCAGAAGGGCAGGTACCGGCAGTTTCACCAGATCGGTGTGGAAGCCTTTGGCCTGGAGGGGCCGGATATCGATGCCGAGATGATATTCATGACCGCGAGCCTCTGGCGGGCCCTGGGTATCGGGAATATGCAGCTGCAGATCAACTCGCTGGGCACCATCGAGTCGCGGGATGAGTATCGCGAGGATCTGGTCGCCTATCTTCGTACCTGCGAGTCCGGGCTGGATATGGACAGCCGTCGCCGGCTTGACAGTAATCCGTTGCGTATACTGGACAGCAAGAACCCGGATATGCAGTCCATCATCCAGGCCGCGCCGCAACTCCGGGAATACCTGGACGAATCCTCGCGGGAACACTTTGGTGGTCTCTGCGAGCTGCTGGACAGCGCAGGTACGGACTATGTGATTAATCCCGGACTGGTGCGTGGTCTGGACTATTACGGCAAGACGGTCTTCGAATGGGTGACCAGTGAGCTCGGCGCACAGGGTACTGTCTGCGCGGGTGGTCGTTATGATGGGCTGGTGTCCTATCTGGGCGGGCGTACGACACCTGCCGTTGGCTTTGCAGTGGGTCTGGAGCGCCTGATCGCGATGATAGAGGTGGCCGGTACCGATTACCCTTCGGGCGGTCCTCACGTATACCTGGTGATGAATGGAGAAAAGGCGAATCGCAGCGGGCTGGTGCTGGCTGAAGAGGTGCGTCGCGCGGTTCCGGGCCTGCGCCTCATGTCGAACTGCGGGGGCGGTAGTTTCAAGAGCCAGTTCCGGCGAGCGGATCGCAGTGGTGCACACCTCGCCCTGATCATGGGTGATGATGAGCTGGATCGTGGCGAGATCGGGATCAAGTGGTTGCGTGGTGAGGGCGGACAGGAAACAATCCCGCAGAATCAGCTGGGCGTACGCCTGAGGGAGTTGCTTTCGGAACTCATCGGTCTCCATCGATGAAGGAAACGCCGGGAATGAAACAGTGATACGGGATTATGACAACGGCTTGCACCTTCGCGGTCCGTGCGGTTTGGCGCAGGTTGGCCTGATTCAGCATTCACAATTCAGGGTTTGCAAGGGGAGTAATTGATCGTGACAAATGAAACAGAAGAACAGCAGATAGAGGCCTTGAAAAGATGGTGGTCGGAGAACGGCAGTTCGATCATCACGGGGGTGCTGATTGGCCTGGCTGTCCTGTTCGGCGGCAAGGCATGGTTTGCCCACCAGCAGACCACGGCAGAGAATGCATCGCTGGTGTATGCACAAATGATGGATGCGATCAGCAGGAATAATGCGGCAGTTGCGGGTGAGACTGCCGGAAAGCTGATTGCCGACTATACATCCACCCCGTACTCCGTTATGGCGGCGATGGCGCTGGCAAAACTAAAGCTGGATCAGGGTGAGACAGCCGCAGCCCGGACGCAACTTGAGTGGGCATTGGAAAACACCAAGTCGGATGACATCCGGTATATGCTTCGGCTGCGCCTGGCCCGCGTACTGCTGGCAGACAATGATCCCGCCGGTGCCGAGACCCTGCTGGAAGTCTCCGGTATACCGGAAAGTTATGTCCCGCTATTCGAGGAACTGAGGGGAGATGCTCAGCTCATGAGCGGAAAGCCCGACCAGGCGCGTGCGGCTTATGAAAAGGCACTTGCCACGCTACCGGGTCAATCGGCGAATCGCCCCCTGTTACAGATCAAATACGATAATCTGCACTCCGGCAGTGGTGGCGAGGGCACGCAATGAGACACACCCTGCTGTTCTCGTTGCTGGTTATCCTGCTACCCGGATGCGCCTCGATGTTTTCGGGGGATGATAATGCGGATCCTCCTGCCGAGCTGGAGAAATTAACGCCGGAAGTTACGCTGAAGAAACTCTGGGGTACCAAGGTTGGTGTCGGTGCCGATGAACAGCTGGTGAATCTGGTGCCGGTCTTCTATGGCGATCAGATTCTGGCCGCGGATCGCAAGGGTACGGTCGAGGCGCTGGATTTGAATACCGGCAAGCGCGTCTGGAAGACGGTGACACGCAAGCCGATATCGGCGGGTCCGGGAGTCGGTGAGGGACTGGTTCTGGTTGGAACCAGTGAGGCCGAAGTGCTGGCACTGAGTGATGAGACCGGTGAAGTCGTCTGGGAGGCCATGGTTACCAGCGAGGTGTTGTCGATTCCGCGTATCGACAGCGGCATCGTGGTTGTACAGACCATTGACGGCAATGTCAGTGCACTGGACGCGGATGACGGTTCACGAATCTGGACCTATGACCGGACCGTTCCGGTGCTGACACTTCGTGGCAGCAGCTCGCCGGCGGTGGAACGTGGCCTGGTCGTCGCCGGTTTCGCCAGTGGCAAACTCGCTGCTATTGCACTGGAGAATGGCCGCGTTTTGTGGGAAACGAGCATTGCTGACCCAAGAGGGCGTTCGGAACTGGAACGCATGGTGGATCTGGACTCGGACCCGTTGATCGATGGCAATATTGTCTACGTTACCACCTATCATGGCCGTGTCGCTTCCGTGGACATCACCAGCGGCAGGATGGTCTGGGCTAGGGACATATCCTCCCATAAAGGCGTCGATGTGGACTACAACCAGATCTACCTGGTTGATGATGGCAGTAACGTATGGGCACTGTCGAGTGATAACGGGGCGTCGGTATGGAAACAGGACAAATTGCATGGCCGTGCCCTGACCACACCGGTCTGGTTCGGGGATTATGTGGTTGTGGGTGATTTCGAGGGGTATATCCATATCCTTTCCCGTTTGGACGGCCGCTTGCTGGCACGAACACGCCTGGACAAGGCTGGCATCATGGCGAAGCCGATCCAGGCGGGCGATAATTTTTACGTATTTGGCATGGGCGGGCGACTGGCCGCCTATACGGTGGAATAGTCGGGCGGGCAGCACACATCCGGTTGTGTCCTGCTGATGATCCGCATCCATTCGTCATGTTACCTGTCATCGCCCTGGCCGGGCGTCCCAATGTCGGCAAGTCCACCCTGTTCAACCGGTTGACCCGTAGTCGCAATGCGCTGGTGGCCGACCTGCCTGGTCTGACCCGGGACCGGCAGTATGGAGAGGGCAGGACCGGTGAATTTCCCTATCTCGTGGTGGATACCGGAGGCCTCAGCGGGGATCGGGATGCACTCGATGATATGATGGCGCGGCAGGCATGGCAGGCCATCGACGAGGCAAACCTGGTTTTCTTCATGGTGGATGCCCGCGAGGGACTGACGGCGGCAGACGAGGCGGTTGCCGCTCAATTGCGCCGTAGTGGAAAACCGGTGGTGCTGGTGGTGAACAAGACCGATGGACTCGAACCGGCGCTGGCGATCGCCGAGTTTCATGTGCTGGGTCTTGGGGAGCCCGTGCCGGTTGCCGCCGCCCACGGCCGCGGTGTAGGGCATCTGATGAGCCTTGCGCTCGCCGGGATACAGGCCGTTCCTGAAGCGGAAGAGCGTGCGGAGGCAGAAGACGAAGGTATCCATATCGCCGTGGTCGGGCGTCCCAATGTCGGCAAGTCCACCCTGGTCAACCGCATGCTCGGCGAGGATCGGGTGCTCGCATTCGACAGTCCGGGCACTACGCGTGACAGTATCTACATCCCGTTTGAACGCGACGGAACCGAATACACGCTGATCGATACCGCAGGGGTCAGGCGTCGCAGCAGGGTTCGCGAGACGGTTGAGAAGTTCAGTGTCATAAAGACACTGCAGGCAGTGGAGGCCGCCAATGTGGTGATCCTGGTCCTGGATGCCAGGGAAGGCGCCAGCGAGCAGGATGCCACACTCGCGGGATTTATTGCGGAAAAGGGGCGTGCGCTGGTGATCGCGGTGAACAAATGGGATGGTATGGCCCCGGGAGAGCGCCGGTTGTTCCGGGATCGGCTGGACCTGAAATTGCCCTTCCTCGGATTTGCCGGGAAGCATTTTATATCCGCATTGCACGGGAGCGGTGTCGGGGACCTTTTTCCTGCGATCCAGCAGGCCTATCAGTCGGCGATGGCTGATCTTGCCACACCTGTTCTGACAAAGATCCTCGAGGATGCTGTCGAGGCACATCAGCCACCCATGGTGCGGGGCAGGCGTGTCAAGCTTAGATATGCACACCAGGGAGGAAAAAATCCGCCACTGATCGTTATCCATGGTAACCAGACAGAGCGGTTGCCCGATGCCTACCGCCGTTACCTGGTCAACACCTTCCGGTCAGCGCTCCGGTTATCCGGTACGCCCGTTCGGCTGGAATTCCGGACCACAAGGAATCCCTTCAAGGGTCGGAAGAATCCCTTGACCGATCGTCAGAAAAGGAGGCGCAGGCGTCTCCTGCGTCATGTGAAAAAGTAGTCCGGGCCGGGCGGGTAACAAGCCTACCGGGTTCCCTCGCCTTCCGTAACAAGCAGTGCGCGTACCCGATCCAGCAGAGCCGGTGAATCCCATTCCCGCCCGCCGATGGCACGGTAGACGATTCGTCCCCGGGGATCGATTACGAATGTGGTTGGCAGACCCATGACCGGCCACTGCTCGATTACCGAGGAGGTCTGGTCAAGCAGCAGGGGGAAGTCGACAGGATAGTCGGCTGTAAAGGTGAATACGGTATCTTCATCCTCGCCGATATCAATGGCCAGAAAAATGATGCCCTGGTCCTTCACCTCTTCCCAGGCGCGTTGCATGGAGGGCATTTCCTCCCGGCAGGGCGGGCACCAGGTTGCCCAGAAATTGAGAATCACCGCCTTGCCCCTGTAATCGGATAGCCGGTGCGTTTCCCCCTCGGTATCTTTCAGTGAAAATTCCGGTGCAGGGGGTTTGTCAGGTACGGGTGTCAGGGTCTGTGTCAATTCGGCCATGCAGATTTCCGCCAGTAACAGCGGGATAGCAGTGATCGCGGCGAACAGGAACGTATTGTGTTTCATGGCAGCGCAGGGGGCCCCGGGTGCCGGTCGAGGGGGCATTGCATATCCGGGATGATTGCCTCCCGGGCTTCATTGTCGATCAGCCATGTCAGGTGCAGGTCGAACCGGGTTCCGGGTGGCAGGTCCATTGTGGTCATGCCCCAATTATAGTCGCCGGATTCAAAACTCTGCACGGTGGGGAAAAGCGCCCAGCGAAAGGCAATCCGGGCCTCCCTTGAAACCCCGGTTTCCTTCCACTCCTGGTCCCAGTCTGATTTCAGGCGGATGTCTTTGGTCGATGACCCGCTCCTGATCTGCCATTTGCTCAGATCGATGTGTACGGACGGACCATCTGTCGCGGTATTCCGGATGATGGTCTGGAACAGGCAACCCAGTGCAATCCGCTCGACGGCCGCTGGCGGAAAACCGCGGGCAAGAAAAAAACCGCGGGTCTGGTCCGGCAGGCGCTGGATCATTTCGACAGTCACTTGATCATCCTGCCAGTTCCACGATTCCAGCCCGGTGGAAGGGTCAGTTTCATGCGTCAGCTCGGACAGGACTGTTCCCGGCAACAGGATCAGTGTGAGCAACAGCCTGGATCGGTAGATATTCATTCCGAATTCTTGCTACGGACCGGCCAGAGACGATCGTTCATCCGCTCGATTGTACAGGGTGGTTGTCATGAATCCAGCCCCGCGGCTCACTCCCGGTACCTGGTGGCCGGGACCTGTCGGCAGCTACACCGTCGCGACGATGTGCGTAGTGGTTACAGGCCCTAGGCGGACAAGGGCGGTCGCACCGGATGCTGGAAGACCATTGTTATCGCTGCCTGAGGATGCATCCAGTTGACGCAGGTAGGCCGGCCCGGCCAGGCTGTCCAATTGCCGGAGTATCCAGGCGGCACGCTCCCGCAGATAGGTTGAGGGT
>JARFQV010000197.1 GCA_029287615.1 Pseudomonadota bacterium
GATTCAGAGTCACCGAGCAGGTTCTGGTCCAGGTCGCTGAAGATCGCCCGGTCGTGATACAGGCTCGCACGGCGTCGGGGTGTTATCGGGGGAGTGGTTTTGGTTGAAGCCAGTAGTGACTGCAACGCGGAGACATATACCTGTGTATGCGCCTGCCAGGAATAGTACTGTTTCACCCCGTTCAATCCGTTACGCGAAAGATTGCGCCAGGCACTGGCATCGCTAAGGACCTTGAGCAGTGCCTTGACGATATCCTGCTTGTCGAGCGGATCGATGAGATAACCGTTGCGGCAGTTGGCGGTGATGTCGCGTGGTCCACCGTCCTCCGTTGCGACAATCGGCAAGCCGCTGGCTGCCGCCTCGATCAGCGTCAGGCCGAACGGCTCGGTCAGGGCCGGATTGATAAATACCCCCTGTGACATCGCCGCCAGCCGGTACAGGACCGGGACATCAACCTGCTGATGGGATTTGGGGTATGCTACCTTGCCGTACAGGTCGAACTGGTCGAGTGTCAGCAGGATTTCCGTCAGTACCTCCTGGGCCTCGATCTCCAAATCGCGAATATCCTCGCGATTACCGGCTATGATCACCAGGTTGGCCGCGGCCTGCAGCTCCCTGGACTCCCCATATGCCTCCAGCAGCGTGATGATGTTTTTGCGGGTGTCGGGGCGCGACAAGGCCAGCACGATCGGACGTTCCGGCTCCAGCAGGAAGCGGCCCAGTTCCCGGTAGATCGCGCTGTCGCGTTCGCTGCCGTCTGGCGGGTAAAAATTGTCCAGCGCGGTGCCAGGCGGGATGACCTGCATCTTGTCTGGCTGGTAGTGGTCATAAAGACCATACTGCTGCTCGATCTCCTGGTTGGTGCTGGTGATGACCAGTTCGGCAGCGCCCAGGATATCCTCCTCTGCCTCGATCCGGCGCGACATGTTGTAGCGGGCCTCGATATGATCGCGCTTCAGCCCGTTTGCCAGCAGTCGGCGACGTTTTACACGACCCAGTGAATGCCCCGTGTGCACCAGAGGCACACCCAGAAGGTTGGACAGGCGGATACCCACATATCCCCCGTCTGCGTAGTGACTGTGAATCACATCGGGAGTGAGTGCCTGCTCACGCAGCCACTGTAGCGCGTTGTCGGCAAATACATCGAGACAGTCCCACAACTGTTCCTTCGGGATATAGCTTTCCTCGCCACATTCCAGACGGATGATTCGCGCGGTACCGGACAGGGTCTCCTCCTGGCGCGCATAAACGGCGCTAACCGCGGAGTCGAGCACCCGGCGGGTCAACAGGTCCACCCTGGCGATATCCGGGTGTTCGCCAAGTGCCCGCGCCAGTTCAACCAGGTAGCGGATCTGGCCGCCGGTATCGGCATCTCTCCCCAGTTCGAGGTTCTCTCCGCGGATCAGTCCATGCACGCTGATCAGTATCACGTGCAAGCGCCGTTTCCCGGTATTCTCTTCTGCTCCGGACTCGTTTTCCGATGACTGGTTCATGGAATATCCAGGCCCTATCACTTCTGGTTGTAAAAAACAGTAAGATAGTGGTTGTTCAGTAAAAGGTCCACGGATTTTACCCGTATTCTTTCCTCAAGGACCATATCTATAGATACGCTATCATCGACCAGCGAGGCAATAGCGACAAGACGGCAGTCATTGTTCATTTCCCGTTTCGATATGAAAGTGCTCCCCGGCATATGGTTGAACCTGGCGCTATGCGTTGCGCTGCTTTGCTCCTCTGCCTGTACCCTGCAATCCGATAGCCGCCCCGGTTTTAACGACCACGGTGCGGTCCGATCCGGCAGTATCGATCCGGAAAGCTTTCGGGTGGTTACTGCCTATCTCGCCGGCGGGACATTGCTGATACAGTATCAATCAGGAGAAACGAATCATTATGCCAGGGCCGATTTATACCCGAAACCCGTTCTGTACCGGCAGCTGTTTTTCGATAAAGAGGCACCGATACGCAAACTCGTACCCGTGAGCATCGATACCTGGCGATCACTTTCTGAAGATGCCGAGCCGCTGGACATCATGGACTCCCGGAACTGGAACGATCTCTTGCAGAAAAGTCTTGTCAGGCTGACGCCTGCCGAATGCGAATGCGGTATCGTCATCGATATTCTCCAGCAACAAGAACTTTTCGCTTTTTATGATGAAGATGGTGTGCTTTTATCGGTCTCTGTCGATTACAAGCCTCTGGGATACCAGATAGTAGACAGCATCAGTTACGATCAGCTCCTCGAAATAGCGGGTGAGCAGCTCCCTGCCGTAGTGGGTGAGACCGGAGAAAACGCACATACCGTCCTTTTCGAAACCGGTGAAATCGGATTTCCGTTCGCCTTCGGCGCCAGCGAGAGCGGGCGGATTCTGTTGCTGGAGCATCCCGCAGAAAAAACGTATCCGTTCGCATCATCAGCCATTGTCCAGACAACGAGGGCCTTTAGCCATACCGTCACCGGCCATGTTAAATCATTCGTGAAGCACCCTGTGTCTTCGCTGGCCAGACTGTTTTCCCTGGTAACGACCTCGGCCACCGATATTCTTCGGCCGACACCCGTTTCCGCGCTCGGCGGAAGACCGATACCACCCGTATCGGATGGGCCGGGGATGGATCTGGAAGACTGGGAACGCGACCTCGATAAACTGACCGGTCGGTTATCCACTACCGGCAGAATCCGGTATCTCACGGATGGCGAGGAATTTTTTCCGCGCCTGATTGACCTGGTCGGTACTGCCGAAAAATCAGTCTATCTCCGGCTCTACATCTTTGATAACGATGATTATGCAATCTGGTTTGCCGACTTTCTGAAACGGCGTGCCGAGTCTATAGATGTGCGCATCATCATCGATGGTCTGGGAACGATAGGCGCAGCAGGCGCGGAATCTCCCTCCCTGCCACCGGGGCATAGTCCGCCATTATCGGTCAAACAGTATCTGGTAAGAGACTCGAACGTGAGGGTCAGGATACTGGCCAATCCCTGGTTCACGGGTGATCACACCAAGTCCATCATAATCGATGAAAAGATCGCCTTCATCGGTGGCATGAATATCGGGCGTGAGTACCGTTACGACTGGCACGACCTGATGATTGAAGTCGAGGGCCCGGTCCTGAACGAACTTCTCAGGGACTTTGAGAGAACCTGGACGACAGAAAGCTTTCTGGGTGGATTGCGCGTACTCTTCTTCCAGGAACGGCGACTGCAGTTTGAGGATAACAGTACATACTATCCGGTCAGGGTTCTCTACACCAAGCCGGGTTTCTCCCAGATACTGCGTGCGCAGATCAAGGCAATCCGCCGGGCGAAACGTGAAATTCTGCTTGAAAACGCCTATATCACCAGTGATGCAATCATATACGAGCTTGCCAAGGCACGCCGTCGTGGTGTCGACGTTCGCGTTATTATCCCCTATGAAACAGATAGCGGACTGATCAGCAGAAGCAACGCCATTGCTGCCAATACCATGCTGAAAAACGGGATCCGGGTCTATATCTATCCGGGGATGTCACACGTCAAGGCTGCGGTGTATGACGGCTGGGCCTGTCTTGGTTCCGCAAACTTCGATAATCTGAGTTTGCGCATTAACAAGGAACTCAATCTTGCCACGTCTCATCCGGCGGCAGTTGAATCATTGAAGGCCAGGATTTTCTATCCGGACATGAGGCATTCGGTAGAACTCACCGAACCGTTGCCTTATAACTGGCTGGATTACCTGGCCGAATTGTTGTCAGACCCGCTCTAGCCCCAATAGCACTTACTTAAGCACGAACCGCGTAAATACAGTCCCTTCTCCTCTGATGAGAGTACCGTAAAAGTACCTCTCCCTCCGGGAGCACCCTGCTGCGCGGGCATAAAAGGGTTAGGGTGAGGGGGCCAGAAAAGCGAATGCTTGAACTTCTATATCCCCTCATTCCAGCCTTCTCCCGGAGGGAGAAGGGGCTACAAACTAGGGTCTTCACCAAACTGGTTGGTTTTGCATATGATTAAAGCGCGATATGGCTCTCGCCAAGTCGCCAAGCACGCAAAGAGGTGCTTGTATCTTGCGAGCCTAACCGATTGGTTGGCAGGCGAATATCATTCATCCCTGGCGCACTTTGCGCCTCTGCGAGAGACACAATGACTTTGGTTTGCCCCACCCGATGAGGGGAAGAGCCACATACTATTTCGGTACACTCCAGCGGAGAGAGGGGGAAATATTTGTGGATCCCCTTAAGTAAGTGCCATTGGTTCTAGCCCTGACCTGAGTCTGCTGACGGGCAGGACAAGTCAGTCCGCTCCGGCCAGCAGGGTGTCGGTAAACGGGTAGCGGTCCGAGTCGATCCGGTATATGCCGTTGCTTCCATGCGCCGACATGTCATTACCTGATTCATGAGCGGACAGTACCAGCCTTGTATGGTGGGGGAGTTCATGCGAAGTGATCAGCTTCACTGCGACAGGGATCCTTCTTTCACCGAATATTATTATATGCGACATTGCCTGCCGCTTAAGTAAGCAGAATAACTCCTCGCAGACATCTTCCACAGCACAGTGAAATCGCTGCGGTTGAAGTCTCAGCAGGGGGCGACACAGGTGCGCCCTGGCCATGGTCGACCATATCACCGGATGATAGACACCGTCCCTTAAGAGCCAGTCACCGCGGACAATGGAATACCGCAGGTGTTTCCACACCGGGATATGTTCAGACGGACTTGTTAGCGCAGATATCCTCATGCTCTTTCGGTAATCGGGTAACTAAGCAAAAGGATAGGCTCGGAAGTCATCTGTGCCTATTGAACCCTGGTACGATATAAAAAAATTTCAGAAGAAATCGGTTCTTGCAAGGTAGCCGGTGGTATGACTGCCGGGAAAGGATCCTTGTGTTCCTGTGTTGACAGATACAGGCACCTCCCGCGCAGAACCCCTTTGTATCACACCATGGTGAATGAGCCTGCAGCCGGGGCTCCGGTTTATTGCGACGCCACCTGTTTCGTTATACCGCTGAATCGATGACCCGGAGAATCGGACAGAGGCTCATACCGAGGCGCCAAGACCCAGATTTCGCAATGCCGTGCGAAAGGCATTGAAGGGGCTGAGAATCGCATCACCGACGATGATGGCACATCCGAACCAGTGGAAGAAGGTCGGTTGTTGCCCAAGTTTGAAGTACAGGTAGGACATCAGCACGGTTGCGACGATCAGGGCAATGACTGCACTGATGAGATCCAGGAGAAATGCCCAGGTGTTGATATCACCGGACTTGAAGAACTCGATGAATAGTACGAACATCCCGAGACCCAGGAATACGTAGCCGGCTACCCCGGTCATGTCGAGTCCCAGGTAATGTGCCACTACCAAATAAGCGATGAGCAGCAGGGTCCAGGGGACCCATTTGACTGGCGAGACAGAACGTCCTTTGCTATTGATCTGTACAGACTGATTCATGGTGATGCAACTCCGGATTCATCAGGGTTTATATCGCATTCAGGGTGGTGATGAGAATCGCAACTATGCGGTAAACTGCAGGAATTTTCCAGCCTGACATCACCAGGGAACCGGAAGGGATAAAAAAATGAATAAAATGAACAGTGTTTGTAGCAGAATGCACCGGATCTGGCCGCGGTCTGGCAGGACCCGGATTTCGACCCGTCACAGTTGGCCTTCTATTATGCAGGGCTGATCGAGATCCCGACTTCGAGATGGACGGCCTGTGACCGGAAGCGTTTCGGGATACAGATGGCGGATGAGGTGCCCATGAAACACCGGGAACGGGCGTGGACCTCGCCGATCTGGTAAAAACCGGCAGATTCCTGAGGCGTCCTTGAGCGGGTGTCTGTACAACTTGCAGCCTGCGGGCCGGTCGGGCACTGGTATCAGGAACAGTATGCAGGAGGAAACACACGAATGACTACGTTGATTACCCTGTTGATCGGAATGTTCATTGGCTGGAATCTGCCACAACCGGATTGGGCGCGGGCGCTCCAGGACAAGGTCGTTCAATTTCTGAAATCATCGATCAGGCAGTAGGAGTCACTGACTACCTGTTCCTGCAGAAGCCCGGGTGGCGGGATAGCAGGTAGTGATCGGCAAGATAGGCGAGATCCGCGGCATCCAGGGGATATTCTTCCCGCAGGTGCGCCAGGATAGTGGCCCCGCGGGCGTTTTCGAACCGAAACCAGGGCCATTCGCGGGCGACGGTTTCTCTCTGGAATGCCTCTGCCAGGGCTTTTCGTTCCGCCTCCGGACATTGACCGGCCTGTGAGTCGAGCATTTCGAGATATAGATAGGCAATGATATTGTCACTGTACCATTCCCATGGCCCGCTCAGGGAATAATCACCCACGATGTGCAGTTCGGTAATACGCTCGTCGGTCAGGTAACGATCCTCGCCCACTTCCTCGAAGATCGCTGCCAGCCACTCCTCCCACTCCCCGAGTGGTTCATCCAGATAGAGATACTCATAGGGTTCCTGCGCGACATACTGGGGACGAAACAGGGTGAACCGGGATTCGGGTGCGGATTCTGTCTGGATAGTCGTCCAGCCGAACGGCTCCACCAGTTCCAGGAAACGGGTTGCCGCGAAGTAGTTATGGCGCATGATTTCGTCCTGCCGCTGCGCGTCGTAGTCATAGGAAAACTGGATGTTGTGCGCGATTTCGTGGGCCAGATAACCGAGTTGGATGACCGGCGGGGCATCGATACCGCGACGGTAGATCTCCAGTGTCTGTGATGCCGGCAGTACCTGGGCGAAATCCGATGCGCCCGCCTCATCCTCGGGATCGAGCAGCGAGGATTCCTCTGTGGCTACGATACGCAGCGTGGGAAGGGTGCCGTTATCGGCGAAGATGCCCCGATACATGCGGGTGACGACATCATGAACCGAGCGAGCCAGGTCAGGGGTAAACTCCGCCGAGCGTTCAACCAGAAGAATCCGGTGGTTTTCGAAGAGTTCGCGCTGGATACGCGTTATATCCTGCGGCTTTCCCTGCCGGCTCCAGTCGAGCGGTGGGGGGATGTTCGCGATTTCCCGTTCACCGGGGGAGGCGATGAAGGGTGTGGTGTCCAGCACATTGTCGATGCCATCGCCGTCGATATCGGTATCGCCTTCGAGGAATTTGCCATAATAGTCGCTGACCCGGTAATCGAGGACACCGTCTCCATCGCTGTCGCGTGTGGCATAGACCCACAGTTCGTGGTCATCGGGATACAGTTCCTCCAGGAGGTCCCGTTCCCAGTGATTCGCGGAACGCACCTTGTCCAGGGTCCTGCCGATTTCTTCAGCGGTCGGTTGCCCGGGCAGGGGATTGCCGCGGAAAAACACGCTGGACAGGGAGTTTCTTTGAAGTTGTGCCCATTCGGCCCGTTCGCGATCCGCAGAAGATTCGCAGCCGCAGATCACCAGCGTCAGAAAAGCCGAAGGCAGCGCAAAAATCAGGTGTTTGTTTCGGGAACGGATAATGGTTTCTTGGTTCATAATTTATCTGCGGGGCTAACGGTGCCGGAAACGGGCACCGTGATGTTCGCGATCACCGCCATGGTCCGTGTATAGCGTACCAGCTTCCCGGCTGGCGTACCGAATTTCCTGTCTCCGGAAGCGATACACTTCCCCAAGGCAGGTCCAGCAGGTACAGTAGTGGGCAGTACGTCCGGAGAGGGAGCAGGATCCCGTGAGTGACAATGATGCGAAACTGGATGAATTTCTCATGGCAAGGGGTGGGCCATTCTACGATCTGCAAAAGCAGCTGGGTTTGCTGCGCGAGAATGCCTTCCATGCCGGATCGAGGGCCCTGCTGTTCATCGGGCTGGCCTGGGGAATACCGCTCATCCTGAGCATCATCGAGGGGAATGCCTACGGGCCGGCGGAAGAAAATCCCTATCTGCTCAGCCTGGCTGTCTGGGCGAGATTTTTCATCGCGGTCGGACTTTTTATTCTGATGGAAAGGAAGGTCGAACAACAGCTGAGTTCGCATCTCAGGCAATTCGCCAGGGCACCCCTGCTGGCGCCTGATGCCTTCGAGCCTGCCGCCGGAGCGGTAACGAAGGCACTGAAGTGGCGCGATGCACGTAGTGCCGAGATTGTTTGTCTCATCATCGCCGCCCTGATCTCATTCGCGACAATGACCAGATTCGAGGGTCTCGAGCAGTCCTCCTGGGCGGTGAACGTGCACCCGGACGGGAATGTCCTGAGCATGGCGGGATGGTGGTGCGTGATTATCAGTAATCCCGTTTTCTGGTTTCTGCTGCTGCGCTGGTTGTGGCGGCTGTTTCTATGGGCCAGGTTGCTGCGCGACCTGGCGGGGCTTGAACTTCGCCTGGTCGCAACACACCCGGACGGCAACGGGGGGCTTGCGTTCATTGGCGAATATCCCAATGCCTACTCCACTTTTATATTTGCCGTGGGTTGCGTGCTGGGTGCCGGGATTGCCAATGGACTGATGGACGGCAGTATTACCGCGACGACTTATGGATATACCATGGCGGTCTGGCTGGTGATCGTGCTGTTGCTGTTTGCCTATCCGCTGCTTGCCTT
>JARFQV010000211.1 GCA_029287615.1 Pseudomonadota bacterium
GGCCTCGCTGATCATCAATTTCCTGAAGTTCAGGTGAAGCACAGCAAAACCCCGAGAGCCCTTACGATCAACCGCATTCCAATCTGACAATTGAAAGACCTTTTCAAAAACAGAAAACGCCGGGAACCAGGCCGGGATGAATCGACCCGGTTCTTCGTACACATCCCAAAGACGGCAGGGACCAGCTTTCGCAGCGCCGTGGAATCACGATTTGGACGTTCGCGCGTGCTGCGCGATTACGGCCACGATTCCGACGCCACCTCCGATTCCGTGAGAGAAGAGGTCTATCTGAAGAAGGACAATTCCGGCATCGAACGGGCCATCGCACGCGACAACGCTGTTCTCGTGGCGGGGCACGTGCCTGTAACCAAGTATGGCAGCCAACTCGGATTGCCGAACACCATTGCCTTTTTCCGTGACCCGGTGCAGCAGGTCATCAGTCACTACCGGCATGCCGTCCGGAATCAGGGTTTCGAAGATGGCCTGCTTGCGTTTGCCAGGTTGGAGAGTTCGCGAAACATACAAAGCCGACTGATGGCGGGTGTCGATCCCGCCCTGCTGGGCATCGTGGGGCTGACCGAACAATACCGTGAGACCCTGGCCATCGTGAACCACTGCTGGTCCTGGGACTTGCGGCACGTGAAGAAAAATGTTGGCGGAAGGCTTCGCCTCAGGCTTTTAGAGATCAATGCGCGAACCCGGGAGAGGCTGGAACGTCTCAACGAATCGGACAGGGCTCTTTACGAACGTGCGCGCCAGGTATTCAAAAATTCACTCTATTGCCTCGAGCATCGCGTCGAGAGAGATCCCCGGGGCGCCATTACCCTGGCCGACAGCCGATCGGGTGTGAGGGGGTGGGCGCTGGAGATGGGTTCTGACGCGCCGGTTGAAATAAACATAATGATCAACGGGCGCGTTCACTCACGAACCCATTGCGATCTGGCAGTTTCCGAACTGTCGCGTTGGCGGCTTCCGCGGGAAGGATGCGTGGGATTCAGAGCCAAAAACGTGACGTTAAGCCATGGGGATTCGGTTGAGATTCGCGATGTCCGTCAGGGACTGGTCCTGGCTAGGTACAGGGTTCACGACGATGCCTGACGTGGCCGCACCTGACTGCGCGCCCTGGGATTCGATTTCACGAATGCCTCGTAAGCGTCGACGACACGGTCGACGTCACCTTCCAGCCTGCTGACGCCATTTTCGATCCAGACGGCGCGATTGCATAGCTGGCGAATGGTTTGGGCATTGTGAGATACAAGCACAACGGTCTGATCCGACTTGATTTTTTCCTGCATCGCCTTGGTCGACTTCTGCCGGAATTCCAGGTCTCCCACGCCGAGCGCTTCGTCAATCAGGAGAATGTCGGGATTCATGAAGTAACAGACCGAGAAACCGAGACGGGCACGCATTCCGATCGAGTAACCTGCCAGGGGCTGGTCAATGAACTCACCCAACTCGGAGAATGCGACGATTTCATCCATTCGCTCGGCAACTTCTTTTCTCGCATAGCCCAGGAGCAGCGCACTCAACAATATGTTCGTCCTGCCAGTCGCGTGTGGGTTGAAGCCTACCTGCAACGAAAGCATTGCCGTTGTCGCGCCGAAGTTCTGAACAAAGCCTTTGTCTGGCGAGATGATATTTGCAAGCACCCTTAGCAGGGTCGTTTTGCCTACGCCGTTCCTGCCGATCACACCCAGCGATTCCCCGGCGTACAGGTCCAAGTTTACTTTTTTGAGCGCCTCGAAAGGATCCGGGTTGAAAACTGACCGGCGGCGGTTATAGATAACAGACACGTCGCGAACACGGATGAGCGGATTGTCCTGTTTCAGGCGCATCAGTCCGCCAGCCTCGGATACACGTGATTAAAACGATTCAGCACCCACAAGCCAAACGCCAGCAAAATACCCGAATATAGTGCGACCTTGCCGAGGTACACGAAGTCAGGAAGCTGGTATTCCAGCATCACCTTGCGGTACTCCATGATGAGTCCAGCCATCGGGTTGTACCTGAAATGGGGCACGTACTGGGCAGGAATCATTGACTGGGGATAAAAAACGCCGGAGAGAAACATTGTCATCTGCAGCATCGGCGGCACGATTTTCGACAGATCCGGGACGAACGGCACGACCGCTGCGATAACAGTAGAGACTGCAGTAATGAACAGCAGTTGAACGAGAAATATCAGGATGTAGAAAAACCACGTTATGGACGGTTCGTTGAGGTACACCAGTAAGCTTATCAGTACGATTAACACGAAGAAATGCTTGAATAAACCGAACAGCACGGCGGAAAACGGAAATACGTACTTTGCGACGTGAACCTGCCGCATCAAACCCTGTTGACTTCGTATGCTCAAAGTGGACTTGGCGACGGTATGCGCAAACCACAACCACGCCGTGACGCCCAGTATCAGGAAACTGACGAAACCCTCCCCGCCGCGCTCGAATACCATGCCGAAAATGATATAAAAAACGCCGATCATCAGGCAAGGCTCCAGGATCCACCAGAAATAACTCAGGTACAAACGCTTGGCCTCTGATGACAGTTCAGTCATCACGCGATGCCAGATGTAGCGAGCCGAAATGACCAACTGATCAGGTCTTTTGCTGAAACCCGATTCACCCATTCCTTTTCCCCCGTGAAGTCACGGTTCACTTAAATATTGTCGGTACAAACGTCAGCTAATAGCCGAGTTCCCGTCGATCCATTCAATCACCAAGTGACTGCTGGCGGGCGGCACTCTCTCGAATGACAGCAATTTATTCACTTGACCGAGTCAAAAATGCGAGAATAATCACTTCCAGTCAGCCCTTGCAGTCCCGCATTGATGAATCCTGAAAGCCTCGATCTCTCGTTTGGAAACCGCCGCTGCGTAATCGTTACAATGATCGCATAGCCAAGGTTTTACATAAACACCAACGTAACAATCACCCACGGACGAATGCAGCATCCGAATCGCACAAAGACGAGAAGAGTGGACATCGACCTGCTTCGTGCCGTCGCCGTTCTGGCGGTACTGTTCTTCCACTTCGATATCCCCGGATTCCAGGGCGGGTTTCTTGGTGTGGACATTTTTTTTGTCATATCCGGTTATCTGATAACCCTGCACATCAAGGAACAACTCGCAGCTTCCAGTTTCAGCTTTCCCGGTTTCTATCTACGGCGCATCCGGCGCCTGTTCCCCGCACTTTTCGCAACGCTTATGATAAGCAGTTTTGCGGCGTTGTTCCTGTTTCCCAAAGCCCTGCTGGAGGAATTCACCGCTTCGCAGATTGCGTCGGCAGCCTACGTTTCAAACGTCTATTTCTGGATGATTTCGGACTATTTCGATACCGAAAGCATCGTTAAACCGCTGCTTCACACGTGGTCCCTGTCCGTTGAAGAACAATTTTATCTCGTCTGGCCGCTGTTCATCGTCTTCTTTTTCACAAAGCGCCTCAGCGTTGTGATAACGCTGGCAATGTTGGCATCGCTGTTCGCCGCGGAAATCGCGATCGACCACACTCCCAGCACCGTGTTCTACTTGTTCCCGTTTCGAATTTTCGAATTTTCGATAGGTGCCATCGCCTCCGGTATTTCGCTTTCAAGGTTACCCCACAAAACCGGCAACCTGCTGGTCCTGGCCAGCGTATCGACGATAATCCTGACTTTTCTCATCGCAACGGAGCATTCCAGGCACCCGGGGTTTGCCACCCTGCCCCTTTGCGCGGCAACGGCATGCCTGATCATGCTGGAACACCCTTTGGCTAACAGAACGAACACCATCACGAATATTTTCTTGCGGATCGGCCTGGTTTCCTATTCACTCTACCTTGTGCACTGGCCCTTGGTGGTTTTCTACAAGGTGCGCAATCCGGGGGAACTGGAGTTTTTGGAGTCCATCCTTCTGCTTTTGGTATCCGTGGTGCTGGCGGAATTGTTGTATCGACTGGTCGAAAAGCCAACCGGCCGAATCAATCTCATGCGACAGAAAGGCATCGTTTTTTCCATTCTCCCGACCATGCTGGTTTTCTCGTTGGTGGCACACCAGTTTCTCCCTGTGGTTTACCACATGGCTCAACCGGAAAAACTCACCGTGACCGGCATACTGGACCGCATTCCAGACCGCCGTGATGTCATTACAGATGCCAAACGTGAAATTGAGAACATCCGGAGCGGTAGCAAAGGGCCGGAACTGGGCAGGATTATCGTGGTGGGTGACTCGCACGCGGTCGATCTTAGTCTGGCGCTTCAACTCCAGCCTTCGCTGAAAGAGTACTCGGTCGTGCTGCGTCACAGCGTCTGTGATCCGCTGGATCTCGAGAGCATCGATATCCCGATTCAAACCCTGTATAAAAATCACCCTCAAGCCCAGACCCGAACCACTGGCTATTGCCTCCCCCACCATCAGGAATTCCTATCGAAACTTGTTGCCCTGAAGCCGGATCTTGTCATTTTTTCCGAAGCCTGGAGAGAGGAGACTCTCGATTTTCTTGAAGACACAGTCAGACTTTTAAAGCGGAAACTGCCGGAAACGGTTATCCTGCTAACGGGACGCATGCTTCAATTCAAAGGGCCGCCCAACGTGATATTCGGAAAATTCAAATCCATCGAAGAAATAAATTCCGCAGCCTGGGAATTGCGCTGGGATTATTTCGATAGCTTTGACCCGAGGATCCGAGAAATAGCGGAACGGACCGGAACCGGCTTTTTGTCAAAGCAGGAAATTATCTGTCACCAGGGTACATGCGATGTGTTGAGAGACGGGCAAGTTACATTTTCAGATGCCCAGCATTGGTCTCTGGTCGGGCTGAGGCTTTTCGGTAGCGAATTGATTTCGCACCCCGTATTCAGCGAATTCCTGCACCGCCAATCGGGCACATAGCAGTGCATACATCATAAAATCAGTTATCCAGCTGCAACCAGACAGTTTCCAGGAACAATAGAGATGGCCGCCCCCCAAGAAACAAACAAAGATAAACCCGTATTCATACTCACGACAGGCAGGTCGGGTAGTACGCTGTTTCAGAAGCTCTTGAATACCAACCCCGGGCTGGTGATCTGGGGAGAACACGCCGGAATCCTCAACCCCCTGATGCATGCGTATCTGACTGTTCAGAATGTCGACTGGATTCCAGACGATGTCGCTAAAGGTACTTGGATGTTAGACCCTTCCAGGCCAATAGACCCGGATCGGTGGACTGCATGGGACGGTTCATTCTCAAAAGCCGGCTTCAATCGGTCACTCAGGAAATTCACGGATTCGCTGTTCTGCGAGCATGTGCCTGGCCAGATGAGATGGGGTTTCAAGGAGATTCGATATTGCGATGATCGATTCATCGATTTTATGCTGAGCCTCTACCCCAAGGCGCAGTTCATCGTGTTGATGAGGAACCCGGTCAAGTCATGTGTCAGTTTCGCGACGTCGAATTCGAAAGAAAAACCGGAGCCAGCCGATGTTCTTGAATCCCGGGCCGAAACCGTCGCGAAAAAACAGGTCAAACCGGCCTTTGCGTTTTTCAGGCGGGTTCTTGCGCAGGACCGGGATGAAGTGTGTGCAATCAGGTTTGAGAATCTCGTCGATGACCCCCTGCAGACAATGCGAGATATCGAGTCTTTTCTTGAACTGGATACGCCATTCGAAAATGAAAACATTTCGAAAATCGTGTCGACGGATATCGTATCTCAGAGGAAGAGAACGCCTTCAGATGTTTATGACCTGGTCAGTTCACATGCGGTGAATTTATTGATGGAAGAAACAAGCTGGTATGAATCAATCGGTAATACAGAAGCTTAGCGGTCTTCAGGTTGCATCCGCTCCTGCCTCCCGAGTTGTAGCAACATCAAACGCTCAACTGCGGAGAAACGCTGTTCGACCTGTCTATTGATCGTCTTACTGGGCCAGGTAATCCCTCACCCGCTCTGCCCAACAGAGTGACACCTCGTCACGCAGTTTCTTATGTGACAGTTCGACTCTTTCGGTGCATTCCGTTCCGACTAGCTTGGAATAGACAGCCTGCAGTGTTCGTTCCGGGGCCTGGTCGAAATCCTCGTACCACACCTGGATAGGCTCAATACCTTGCTCAGAAAAGAATTTCCGCCATTTCTTGCTCTCATTTTCGAAATTACCGACGAACTTCGATATCTTCTTCAAATCAATCGGCTGATCAACTGAAATGTCGGTAGTGAACTCGTCGCTCGATTTCTTGTGCCACTGATTCGACAATATGGCCTTATACACCGACACGGCCTGTAAAACCTTGTCCTTTCTTTCTATGTAAACAACCGAAAGACCCGGTAATAGCTTGTCCACCAAGCCGCTTCTGATAACGGGAAGAAAATCGGGATAGCTCGTCTTGAAGATGAGTTTATCGGAGTACATGCAGGCGCCATGAACATTGTTCAGGTAATCGTTGATGTTCTCTCCGCCCAAGCGCCGCAAAAGGTTCTGCACAGGCGCCCTGGGATTGAATATCTCGGTGATTTCTTTCGCCAACCCCATTTTGGCCAAGCTCGAGGTGATTACTGTGCTCCCTGACCGTGCACTGAATGCGAACATCAGGCTTTGCTGATAACTCGTCGTTGTTGAATTATCAAATTGCGATAGTAGGTTCTTAATGAGGTGCTGGTCGCTGTCATTCACAGATGTCACCAATTAGTTACTGTATCAGGCTGTTACCGACGAGATGGGGTAGAGAAACCATAGGCGCTCTTCAGTCGAGAATCATTGCGGCTTGGTGCTGATCAACACCTCGATGAACTCTGCACGGATTCCCTTTTCGATGTCGTCAATCTGGACGATCACCGTAGGCATGCCGCAAGCACTCTGAATTCGACTGGCGATATCATAGCCCCAGTCGATGGTTACCAAAGAACCTTCCGCGTCAACGGGATTTCCGTGATATTGAGCTTCGCACAGATGTTCAATCTGGCCGTTATCCGCTATTGATGCGCGCCTTCTGGTAGCCCCGAATTTGTTCACAATTGGAACGGTGAAAATGTGTGCACCTCCCGGCCTGAGCACGCGGGCTATTTCACGGAACACGGAATCCGGATCGAATACGTGCTCCAGTACGTCTTGCGTGATCACCAGGTCGAAACTCGAGTCCTCAAAGGTAAGGTTTTCCAGGTCTTCGCAACGGGCATTGAAACGCGGCTCGATCTGGCCACGCTCCACGTCAGGAAAAAAGTATGAGCACGAATAACCGCTGCACTCTCTTTTCATTAACGTGCTGACACCTCTTTGCGCGGGGGAAGACTCATGAATGTCCAGATTTCTGAAATTCGGCCGGGCCTCACTGATGATTTTCATCAGAGCCCTTTCGCGGGGAATGGAACCACACCGCTCACACAGCAAATGGTCTCTGAACCAGGCATGCCTGGACCGGAATACGGACTCGCCATCGCAAATTGGACAAAATCCCTGCTTTTCTATCAGATATTTTCGTTTCATTCGTTTTCGATCACGCTGTATTGGTACCTCAGTCTTCGATGCCGCTCAGAATGGCCTGAACCGACGGATTGTGGCAGGGCGTTGGATACTCCGCAGTTTCGAGATCCAGGTATTTATAGGCAAATCCCGCAAAATCTTTCGCTTTACTTTTTGATTCCTCGCCAATCGGGATCATTTTGGCAATGCGGTCCTGCATGTACAGAATCTCCGACATATGCCGCAGGTTGTTATCGAAACTGATCGTAACGCTTTCGCTGTGTCTTCTGTGAAAATTCAATGACTCGGCCGTGAATGCGATCTTTCCAGTCTTCAATATTTCACTGTAAATGAGCCAATCGCCGGCGACTTTGAGGTTCTTCAATACGTCCATGTTTTGAATCAAGGCCTGCTCCAACGAACGTTTTCTAAAAACCACCGCACTGACGTTCGGCAAAGTGTTCTTGACGGACAATGTGGATTTCAGTTCCTCCTCACCCGGCATAACGTAATCCGAGTTCCATTTTGTGTCGCTGACGTCCTCGGTGTACCGCAGGTAATTTTCTTCAGTGATTTGGCCGCGTTCGTCGATCTGAGAGGACTGCGTGTAACTGATGACCACTTCGTCGGTAAATTTTGAAAGGCAAGTGTCCAGGAATTGCGGGTCACAACTGTCATCCGCTTCACAGATCCACACAAGGTCGCCCTTCGCCATTTCAACGCCCTTCGCCCACTGCCAGAAAACCGAACCGGAGTTTGACTCGTTGACTTCGAGCCTGCTGTGAATTTCCGTCTCGGACAACAGGTCGGTGATCAGCTCGACGCTGTTATCGGAAGAAGCATCGTCCAGCACGATCAGTTCGTACACCGGGAAATTCTGCTCGAATATGGAACGTAAACGTTGTTCCAGGTGGCGTTCGTAATTGTAATTGGGAACGATGGCGGACACCCTGGGCAATGGTTTGCCGGCAAGTTCAAGGAGATCGAAAACGTAATGCGGGAACGAAAATTCCTCATGCACGATTTCTGCACCCGCCCTACCAAGTTCTTTGGACCGCTCCGGGTTTTCGAGCAATTCTGTAAAGGCTGATGCCAGCGCACCCGTATCCTCCATCGGAACGATGGAACCGCATCCCTTGTTGATAAGCGTTTCCGCCCCGCCGGCGCCCTCGAATCCGACGACCGGCGTCGTGACTTCGAGCGCCTCCATCACGGTGGTCGGGAACGGGTCCTCGCGGGAGGTCAGTGCGAACACGTCTGCGCCGGCGAAAAACAGGTCGGTGTCGTCCTGACGGCCGGGGAAGATGAACCGGTCTTCCAGTTCGTGACCATCCAGCAAAGACATGATCTGTTTTTCCATGTCCATCTCCCAATGCCCGATCCAGACGAAATACGCATCGGGATTGCCTCCTCACACTTCCACGCCCTCCTCTACAAATATGTCGACACCCTTTCGGTGATCCAGGTACCCCTCACCCAGCACTATTTGCGCTGATTTCGGCAGGCCGAGTGCCTTCCTCAGTTGTTTTCTCGCACCCTTCTTCCTGCCCAGCCAGTCATTCTTCTTGTAGTTCCCCTGGAA
>JARFQV010000213.1 GCA_029287615.1 Pseudomonadota bacterium
TGGCTGTATCAGCCATCTGATCCCGTACGGGTAATGAGCCGCGCAGGATACTCATGACTTTTTCTGCGGCTGCCCGGTAACCGGTCAGCTTGCCTCCGTAGATCGAGACTACACAGGGTCGCTGTTTGTTATCGACCGAAAAGAATGTCTCACGGCTGCGACGGAAGGCTGCACCCTGCGCGCCGGGTAGCACGCGCAGTCCGGCAAAACTATCCATTACTTTCGGACTCTCATCCGGAAAGTACCGGTAAACAACATCCATAAGGTAGTCTGTGTCCCCGGGGGTTGGCCGGACTGCGGATGGATCCCCCTGATAGAGGGTCTCGGTGGTTCCCAGCAGGGTTTGTCCATTCCATGGCATCAGAAATACGGCCCTCCTGTCAGAGGGTACTTCCAGATAAAAGCAATCATCGCTGATGTATCTCTCGAGTATGAGATGCGTACCCTGAATCAGGTCCACGGATCTTTTTTCCGGTTGCGGATTCATTCTTGCCAGCACATCGTTCACCCAGGGTCCTGCGGCATTGACAACCACCCGTGCCTGGCATTCCTGATCACTTCCATTATGATGATATCGAATCGTACACACTGATTTACGCACATCTGCGGCAATAAATTCGGCCGGGCGAAGGAACTCCGCACCCAGTTGTGCTGCCGAGTACATGACCGCGCGGGTCAGGCGCGCATCATCGGTCTGTGCATCGTGATAGTAAAAAACAGCCTGCAACCGGTCAGTCCGCAGACCATCGAGCTGATCCCAGTACCGTCTCGGTAATATTCCGTGTTCCCGTCCCCGGTCATCTCCCGCAAGCATCGCATACAGGCCAAGGCCTACTCGTAATTGCCAGGGTCGGCGTGAGGTATCAGGATAGACAGGTATCAGAAAACGCCGCAACCTGACCAGATCAGGGGCGATCTGCAGCAGTATCGAGCGTTCTTGCAGGCTTTCACGTACCAGTGAGAACTGGAAACTTTCCAGATACCGCAAACCTCCATGGATCAATTTACTGGAACGACTGGAAGACCCGGATGCCAGACCGGTCTGTTCCAGCAAAAGCACGGAGTAACCTTTGGCAGCCGCGGCCTGGGCAACGCCCACACCATGGATACCACCCCCGATTACGAGCACATCATATTGATCAGCCACAGCGATAATCCGCCAGCCCGGGAGCTGACAGCATGGTATCTATGGTATCGGTTTCAACCATTGAGAAACCGCGATTGGTAAAATCATGTACCTCGGCTGGATCATTGACAGTGTAGATCACCCATTTCCAGATCCCCCGGGGTGGCGATATGGATTCTGCAGGAAGACGCTTCCGGTTACAGAATGCGTATTCCGGGGCCAGCACCTCGAGTCGCTCCAGACTGACCGCCGACCATTCCGGCAAAACCCAGCCTATCGGCCGGCCAGTGCGTTCCCGGAAATTCTCGATCACCTTGTGATCGAATGAAATCAGAACGCACTGGGTGATGATCGGGGAGATGGTCTGCAATATCACTTCAAGGACCGGATCATGGCCGAATATCGATAAACTGGCCCGCTTGATCTCGATAAATGCGATTCGATCCGGCCATTGACGCAGTGTATTGCAAAATTCCGTCAGGCTTGCCACCCGAAAATGACGGTACTGGCCACCAAATCGCTCCGGGTAGCCGGCCTCCATGTTTTTCACCGTGTGATAATCAATCGCAGCAATCTCTACAGAGGACCCTGTCATCCTCATCAAATCCTGATCATGACACAAGACCGGAACACCATCGGATGTCAGCTGCACATCCGTCTCAACGAAGCAGGCACCGGCCTGCAGGGCAGCCTCCAGTCCTTTGATTGAATTCTCCGGATATTGTTGCGGAATTCCGCGATGAGCGATCAGTTGTACTTTCATGATACCTGTTTCAAAAACCATCCAGCTGCTGATCCGTCGGTTCCGCACAGCAGTACCAGGCCTCGGAAAGGTGAGGTACGGGAACGCCTTCATGGTGCACCTCCAGATCCGGTACCGGTCTTCCCAGCGCCTGGTGTGCCATACTCCAGATTGCACTGAAAATTTCAAACCTGCCTTGCCCCTCCTTCTCGGCCTTTGCGACATGTTCCTGAATCTGCCTCTGCAAACGGTCGACCCCGGGGTCCGGATTTTTCCAGGGATAGCCCAGCAACAGGGGGTCGAACTCACCGAGGTAATCTGAAAATCCCTCCACTTTCAGCAACCACGAACCTTCCGGAACCAGCAGCCGGATGCTTAGTTGTACAGGCGGCACGCATTCCACCAGTTCCAGTTCAACCAGTCTGGTGAGCAGATCGACATACCCCTGCCGTGATATCCAGGGTGTAAAGGGCACAAAGGTGGGCGTCAGGGCGATACCTCTATCCCGGCAGATTGCAACCGCCTCGCCAAAATCGGCATTGGTGTGCCCCTTGTCGAGACGAGCAAGAACCTGATCATCTACCGATTCGACTGCCGTGGTTACAAAAAGACAACCGGTTTCCCTGAGTTCGTCCAGGATTTCCGGATATCGGATGATGTGCTCGACCTTGAGGGTGGCATCATAACTCACGTCCGGGAATTCACGGTGTAGTGCACGCATGACTTTCAGCGCATGGGCAGGACCATTCAGGAAGTCGGGATCACCGAATGAAATATGCCTGGCACCGGCAGCAACCTGGGTGCGGATATCCTGCATGACGGTTTCCGCAGGAATAACCCTGAAAGTCCCCTTGTATACCGGCACAACCGGACAATGACGGCACAGGTACTTGCATCCACGAGTGGTCTCCGCGAACCCCGACAACTTCTTGCTTCCGTCCGGTAATACAAGATGTGCATATTTTTCGATCGACGGCAGGCCGGAACGATCCGGGACCATGAAGGAAATCTTCTTCAGGCTGATGACCGGCTCGACCTGTTCACCGTCCGGAGCCTGGCTGAGGCGCCTGGCCAGTGAGACCAGTTCGGGCTCGCATTCACCACCCAGGACAGTGCTGACCCCTTTTTCCCGGAACAGGCTCTCGTTCATAGGTGCATACAGTCCATAGACACACAGACTTGCCTTCGGTGCCAGTTGCCTGATTTTCGGCAATGCCTCGATTGCGATGCGCGTTGCCGTGTGCATGGCGATGTAGATTGCGACAAGATCCGCCCTGCCGAGCAGTTCAGGGTCCAGGCGCTGGATCGAAAGATCGATACAACTGACACTGAAACCCGCATCCCTGAGCCAGGCGACCGGTTCCGCAAGCCCGAATGGCTGGCGTCCGATTTCATAGGGACTGATCAATACGATATTCACTGAATCCACCAGATATCCATAACAAACCTGTCGTTTCATTCCCGGGAATTCCGGAAATCACATGCATCGCATACTATCATATGGGCCAGTCGGTCAATCACTGCCGAAACAGGAGATGTATGGCAACGCCAATCGGGTAGAATCTGCCTTTTGTACTCACTTCCATGTACACATCATCCATGAGGAAATTCGCTGATGAAAAAAGAGGTCGATGTTGCAATCATAGGCGCCGGCAGTGCCGGTCTGTTCGCCTTGTCGAAGGTACGCAGGGAAACGAACAACTTCGTCCTGATCAACGGCGGTGAAACGGGCACGACCTGCTCACGGGTAGGGTGCATGCCATCGAAAGTCATGATCCAGGTCGCAGAGGATTTTCACCGCAGAAAGATCTTCGATCGCGAGGGAATTACCGGCGCGGATGCCCTGGGTGTCGATATCCCCGACGTACTGGAATATATCCGTGACCTGCGGGATGTATTCGTGGATCAGGTCCTTTCCAGCAGTACGGACCAGATGGGCGAGGAGTTCATCGAAGGTTATGCCCGCTTTGTTGAACCCGATGTTTTGCAGGTCAACGATCAGTTCATCCGCGCCAGACGAATTATCATTGCAACCGGATCACGGCCATTCGTTCCGTCTGCATGGCAGGCGTTTGGAGATCGAATCGTGACAACCGACTCGCTATTCGAACTGGAAGACCTGCCCGGTTCCATGGCTGTAATCGGGATGGGTGCCGTCGGACTGGAACTGGGCCAGGCCCTCCACAGACTGGGAATAACCATAACCGGTATTGAACAGCTGGATACGGTTGGCGGACTCATTGATCCCGCCAGTAACCAGATCGCCGTTGCTATCTTCGGAAAGGAATTTCCCTTGTGGCTGGGTCATGCCGCTGAAATCAGCACCACGGAAGACGGGAGGTTGCTGGTCAGCAGTGGTGATCGGGAGGTCACCGTTGACAAGGTTCTGGCCAGCCTTGGCCGGATACCGAACCTGGAGGACCTGAACCTTGATGTGCTTGACACACCCAGGGACGAGCGTGGCATTCCTCTGCATGATCCACACACCATGCAGATCAACGGCCTCCCCGTTTTTATCGCCGGTGATGCCACAGGCGACCGGGCGATCCTTCATGAGGCGGGTGATGAAGGAAGAATTGCAGGTTTCAATGCCGTTCAGGATTCCCCTGCCGCCTTCCTGCGCAAACCGTCACTGAGCATCGCCTTTTGTGACCCCAATATCGTACTGGTTGGTGCTTCCCTGGATGAACTGGATGAAAATTCGATCGCCGTCAGCGAGATTCGCCTCGGACCTGTCGGGCGGGCGTTGATCATGGGCCGTAACAAGGGCGCACTTCGCCTGTATGCAGACCGGGTCAGCGGAAAACTGCTTGGCGCATCCATGGTTGTACCCCAGGGAGAACATATCGGACACCTGCTTGCCTGGGCCCTGCAACAGGAAATGACCGTCCATGAACTGTACAAGATGCCTTTCTACCACCCCGCCATAGAAGAGGCCTTGCAGGCTTGCCTGAAGGGTATGATCGGCGATATCGAGGCACAGGCCGATGAACTCCTGGAGATGAAAAGCATGGGAATCGACTGAACGCTGTAGGTATTCCCCCTAAAACGATGTCGGAGACAACCGCCTTCTCACTCCAGGCTGTGCACAGACCCGGAAAAGGATGGATAATGAAAGTTCTGATGATATCCACGGATTGATCACCCTGTCCCTGGATGACATCACACAGATACCATTCCAGACAATTCAGCCTGTTTTCAGGGGATGTGAGAATGAAGGGAATCATTCCTGCCATAATTCTGGCCACCCTGTCTGTCCGGGTGTGGGGAGATGTGTACAAATGTATGGATGCCAGTGGTGCTACCACCTACCGGGACACACGGTGCCCGGATACGACCGGCAGGGTTATGCGACTGCCGGCAGCACCGACCGGTTTATCGGCTTCCCGTGGCCTCAGAAAGGATGAACGGGCATGGTTACAGCAGATCGAACGCACCCGGCAATCGAAGAGGCAGAAAATGCATGCCAGCCGGGAAAAAATGACCGGATCAGAACAGGCCCTGAACGATGCTATCCTCCATCATCGGGAAATGTGCCATCGATACAAGATGAAGATCAAGGAAATCGATGATGAAATGCGAAGGGGGTATAGAGCAAGTCGTGGTGCAATACTCAAGGACAAGCGCAACCTGTATAGTCAACAGAAAAAATACTACTGCTCGTAAAAGGTGATCCTGATGAACGTCGGCAATGGCATGTACATTGATACACCTGAAGCACTGGAGAGTCTGACCCGCCGGCTACGTGAGTATTCATGGCTTGCTGTCGATACGGAATTTCAGCGTGAAAAAACCTATTATCCGAAGCTGTGCCTGATACAGGTCGCGGCGCCTGATTTCGCCTGCTGTATTGATCCGCTTGCAATTAGCGATATCGATCCATTGCTCGATGTTTTGTACGACAGCAATATCACCAAGGTCATGCACGCTGCGCGACAGGATCTTGAAATTCTGTTTCACATACGCGGTTCATTGCCATCCTCGTTATTCGATACACAGATCGCTGCACCATTGCTTGGACATCCGGAGCAGGCCGGCTACGCAACCCTGGTAGACAGGGTGCTGAATATCAAGCTCAGCAAGTCGCATACCAGAGCGGACTGGACACGGCGCCCCTTACCGGAAAATCAGATTCGGTATGCAGCAGATGATGTCATCTACCTTGCCAGGCTTTATCCCCTCCTGCACGCTGAACTTGTGTCCAGGGGCCGACTCCATTGGCTGGATGATGACTTTGCCGAGCTGGAAAATCCCGATCTGTACCAGGCCAGCCCTGAAAAGTCGTGGCAACGGATCAGAGGGATCGAGCGCCTGCAAGCCCGCCAGCTTTGCGTACTCCAGGCACTGGCGGCATGGCGCGAGGAAACCGCACAGCAGGAAAACCGGCCACGTAACTGGTTGCTGCGTGATGATGTACTCGTTGATATTGCTCGCCAGATTCCCGATAACAGGGACGACCTGGCCCACATCCGGGGTCTGTCGGAACGTATGCTGAAACGTCATGGGACAGCGGTGCTCGAATTGATCGCCGGTGCCGGCAGACAGGAGCCCCAACCATTGCCGGATACCAGGCGCCGTGCCCGCCTGAAACCGGAACAGGATGCCCTGGTCGATGCCATGATGTCGATGGTTCAGATTGTCGCATTGAAAGAGTCGCTGAGCCCTGCGGTCCTGGCCTCGAGAAAGCAGCTTGCCGCCCTCCTCCAGCAGCAGGATAACCGTGACATTGAGCTACTTCATGGCTGGCGGCGTAACCTGATCGGCACACAACTGCGCGCGTTTTTGCGTGGCGAGCTTGTGCTGCGTGTAGAAGATGGTGAATTATCCGTAGTCGACAACACCTGACAGGGAGCCTCCAGCCCGGTTATTCCGCCGGGCAACAAACCCTGTCTGTATCCAGAGCATGATTTGCAGCACTTGCCACCCTGTTCGCGTCCCTGGCATCCCCTTTATGACGCACCGAACACCGTTCCCCCCACTGTTGTCATACACGGATCATGTCCGGATACCATAGCCCCGGTTCAGCAGGTGAAGGCTGAAAAAGTAGAGGATCACGATGAACCCGATGCTGATCACATAGGACACTGGCAGGCTGATATCGCTTATACCCAGAAAACCGTAGCGGAATGCATTAATCATATACAGGATCGGATTGGCCCTGGAGGCAGTCTGCCAGAACTCGGGTAACATCGATATGGAATAAAATATTCCTCCCAGATAGGTAAGCGGGGTCAGCACGAAAGTAGGGATAATGGATATGTCATCAAAGCTTCTAGCGAAAACCCCGTTGATGAAACCCGCCATGGCAAACAAAATGGAGGTCAATACAATCATGGATATCACGACCCATGGATTGTGGATATGCAGCGAACTGAAAAACAGGGAAACAACGGTGACGGCCACACCTACCGACAATCCACGCGCAACACCACCGGAGACAAAACCCAGCAATATAACGTAGTTCGGCACAGGAGAAATCAGCATTTCCTCGATATTTCGCTGGAATTTGGTGCCGTAAAAGGAAGAAACCACATTGGCATAGGAATTGGTGATCACGGCCATCATGATCACCCCCGGTACGATAAACTCCATGTAGCGAAACCCTTCCATATCACCGATCTGCGAGCCGATCAGATTGCCGAATATGATAAAATACAAGGCAGTGGTGATCATCGGCGGAAGGATCGTCTGGATCCAGATACGCGAGAAACGCAGAACCTCCCTGATGAGTATGGTGCGAAATGCAATGTATTTCTCTGCAAGCCTCATTCCGCAGATTCCCCATCAACCAGATGCATGAAAAGCTCTTCCAGCCGATTGGTCTTGTTACGCATGCTGAGTACTTCGATGCCGCGTGATGTTAGGTCCGCGAACAGCTTGTTAATGGTCTTTTCCCGGGAAATTTCCGCTTCAATCGTATGCGGATCCACAAGCTGCAGGGTATGTCCCGGCATATCCGGCAAGGATTCGAGGGGTGTACCCAGATCCAGAATAAAGGTCTCCATATGCAGCTTGTTGATCAGTTCCTTCATGCCGGAATGCTCGACAATGATCCCCCTGTCGATGATGGCAATATTCCGGCACAGGCTCTCCGCCTCCTCCAGATAATGAGTGGTCAGTATGATCGTTGTACCACTGGCGTTGATTTCTCTCAAAAAGCTCCACATTGACCGGCGTATCTCGATATCCACCCCGGCAGTTGGTTCGTCCAGTATCAATAATCTGGGCTCATGTACCAGTGCCCTTGCGATCATCAGCCTCCGCTTCATACCACCCGAGAGATTTCTTGCCATCACCCGGCGCTTGTCCCAGAGTTTCAGATGCTTCAGATACTTTTCCGCCCTCTGGAATGCCAGGCTGCGCTCGATACCGTAATAGCCTGCCTGGTTGGCGACTACCTCGATAACCGGCTCGAAAACATTGAAATTGAATTCCTGCGGGACCAGGCCAATACAGGATTTTGCGGCATTGAAATCGGTATCGATATCCTTTCCGTATACATATACCTTGCCACGGGTCTTGTTTACCAGCGAGGTAATGATCCCGATGGTTGTTGATTTCCCGGCACCATTCGGACCCAGCAATGCAAAGAAATCACCATGCCCTACCTCGAGGGAAATACCTTTCAATGCCTCGAAACCGCCACGGTAGGTCTTGCCAAGATTCTGTATTGATAGCGCCTTTTTCATCCTGTTCTCACTATGCACACTGTAGGGAAAGCTTGCCGGACTCGCCTGTATCCGACGATCCGGGCAAAAAACAGAATCACCCTGATTTCCAGGTGCATGGCAGGGGATGCCTGCTGGACAACCGGCAATATACGGACCTGCGATCGCAACCCGGTATGATCAAACCATCATGATCAGCAACAGCACAAAGAGGACCACGAAACCGATCGGTATCAGTACTCCTGCCCAATCCTTGTTTTCCGCCTGGCGACTTTGCTCAAAGACATTCTTGATACCCGGTCGGATCCATAACAGCACCAAAACTACCAGAATCCCGACCAGTATCATTTCCCACGTGGCCATAGACTGCATAAATGTGCACCCCGATTATTTCCTTCAAATACCCTGTTTGAAAAAAGTGTATGTTGAGCCCTGTCCGGCACAGCATATAATACCTTTTTACCCGGGCCTGTTGATACTTGGGAGTTGGCGGTGTCGAATCGCCCGGCATGAAGTAACAGGCATGGATTGCCGGATAAGTGGTTTACAGCGCAATATTGAATACCAGCTGCGGAACCCGGGTAGCTGAATCACTGGAGATGCTATGAGCAAGTGGGCTGAAGGCAGAATCGTCAATGTACGGCGCTGGACGGAACAGTTGTACTCCCTGCAACTGGAAGCCGATATCGAACCCTTCGTTGCCGGGCAGTTCACCCGGCTCGCAATGGACATAGATAATGAGCGGATTGCGCGACCCTATTCGTTTGTTAACAGCCCCTCGAATCCCCTGCTTGAATTTTATTTCATCATTGTACCCGACGGGCCACTGACTCATCACATGATCGATCTGCAGCCGGGGGATACCATCTGGGTAGCCAGGCGAGCGGCTGGCTTCTTTGTACTGCCCGAGATTCCGGATGCAGAACACTTGTGGCTGCTATCGACCGGCACTGCCATTGGCCCGTTTTTATCCATCCTCGGAACCGAAGAGGTATGGAGACGATTTCCACGGATTGTTCTGGTGCATGCCGTCAGGACCAGCGATGAATTGACATACCGGGACGAGATTCAACAGATCGCATCCACACATCCCGGTCAGTTCCAGATGATCCCCTTTGTCAGCCGGGAAGATACCGACTTCGCAATCAGGGGACGTGTACCCGCGGCCATAGAGGATGGCCGGCTGGAGGCGCGTACGGGACTGACACTCGATGCGGCACAATCCCAGGTGATGATTTGCGGAAACCCGGCCATGGTCAGGGACACCAGTGCGGTACTGAAGGAACGGGGCATGAAAAAGAATCTGAGGAGACACCCCGGACATATCACCACAGAGAATTACTGGAAAGACAATGAATAAGACCGGTCGGTCGACAACTGGAGTAACGCGACCATCCTCTGGAACCTGATGGCTACAAGGCTATGGTTCATAGCTAATAAAACACTAATAGGTGTTTGATATATAAAGTTATATAAAAATATAAGATACGCAGCAGATACACTTATTGAATTTGCTATTCTCCCGATGTGTTTAATTCAATGTCGGGAGACATCGAGCATGCGAAATTCACTAACATCGATTATGCGCGCAGATTTGCAGTATTGGGGCGAAGCAATGGCCATGATGCAGCAAAAATCTTCGTTGGGATACGGGCACCGGACACCGATTGGTAGTATGATGGACGAAGGCTCAAATCGGCACCGCCAGCCTGCGGGGTGTGTGAGACCGGACAAGGGGCTTGATCTGCACCCCAGGGTGCAGCAGATCCACAATGCCTTAAAGCATTGTCCCAGGTCGCTCGAACCGGTCGTTGAAAAGTGCTTTATCAGGAAT
>JARFQV010000010.1 GCA_029287615.1 Pseudomonadota bacterium
CAGGTTTTTTCATCGCGGGGTCGGATTCGGTTTGAATCATGGCGGCTACTCGCGTAGAATCCCATCGCTTTATCAGAGCTTGCTCCTTGCTTGCCGTTCCCGTACGGCGGGCTTTATATCCACAGGGAGATACAATGAAACACTACGAGATTGTGTTCCTCGTCCATCCGGACCAGAGCGAACAGGTACCCGGTATGATCGACCGCTATCGCGGAATGATCGAGACCGGTGGTGGGAGTATCCATCGCCTGGAAGACTGGGGACGACGCCAGCTTGCCTATCCCATCCAGAAACTGCACAAGGCACATTATGTGCTTATGAATGTCGAGTGCGGCACCGACACGCTGGAGGAACTGGCCAATGCCTTCCGTTTCAACGACGCAGTACTGCGTAACATGGTGATTATCCGCAAGGAGGCGATCACGGAGCAGTCGGCGCTGGCAAAACGCAGCGAGGAGAAACCCCGGAGGCCGGCCAGTGATGATAGCAGCGATGACGAGGAGGTCGTCGAGAGCGTTGAAGAGGCTGCCGCGGATGAGGCTGAGGAAGCCCCCCGCGCAGCGGATTAATCAGAAGATTGCATAAGGGGTAGATGAGCATATGTCCCGTTTTTATCGTCGTCGCAAGTTTTGCCGTTTCACGGCCGAGGGTGTCAAGGAGATCGACTACAAGGATCTCGCGACCCTGAAACAGTACGTTACCGAGACTGGCAAGATCGTGCCCAGCAGGATTACCGGAACCAAGGCCAGGTACCAGCGTCAGTTGTCCACCGCCATCAAGCGTGCGCGTTATCTGGCATTGTTACCGTACTGCGATTCCCACTGAGATCTTTCCGTTACCCGGATTACAGGTTCGGGACTACCGACATCGTCGTGCAAGGGATAATGTCTGATCATGCAGGCATTCGCGAATTTCATCCTGTCCGGGCGACTGCAGGCGATCCTGGTAGCGGCCCTGGCCGCCATTGCCACGACCTGGGTGCCGCCCTACAGTCTGCTGCTCAGCTATTTCGGGGCTGCAGTGGTGGCCCTGGTCACCCTGCGCCTCG
Organism: Pseudomonadota bacterium; assembly: GCA_029287615.1. Lineage (GTDB taxonomy): Bacteria > Pseudomonadota > Gammaproteobacteria > UBA9214 > UBA9214 > JARFQV01. The sequence continues at coordinate 1,049 of JARFQV010000010.1, forward strand.
GTGCGAGTCAGGGCCTGCTGGTGCTGGCGGGTGCGATTGCGGTGGCGGCCCTGGTGTCCTTGCTGACGACCGGGCAGGCCTTGCCTCCCGTCGTTTCCGCCATGTTGCTGTGGTGGCCTTGCTGGATGCTGGCGCTGGTATTGCGGCAGACGGTCTCGCTGGGGATGACCCTGCAGGCAGCAGGCCTGATGGGCATCTTCGTACTGATGACGGTCTATTTGCTCCACGGAGATCCGGGGCAGTGGTGGCTGGAGCAGCTGTCACCCTTTGAGGCGGCTCTCGAACAGCATGGAACGGACCTGGGCGTGGAGAATGCGCAGGCGCTGATCGAGGAGGTATCCCGGTTGATGACCGGGGCCGTGGTGGCCGCCATGATGCTGGCTATCATCGGCAGTCTGCTGCTGGCAAGGTGGTGGCAGGGAATCGTGTTCAATCCCGGCGGGTTCCGTGAGGAATTCCACGGTTTGCGCTTCCCCTCCTGGCTCGGTCTGGTGACGGTGACGGGGATGCTGGTGGCACAGTTCAACAGTGGTCTGCCGGGTGCGTTTTCCGCCCAGGCGGCACTGGTGTTGCTCGTGTTGTACCTGTTTGCCGGACTGGCGGTTGCCCATGCACTGGCAGCAAATTACAGCTCGGGCAGGGTAATTTTGATTGTCCTGTATCTGTTGTTGCTGTTTGTACCGCATGTAGTCATGTTGCTGGCAGCGGTTGGTCTGCTGGATACCTGGCTGGATTTTCGGACCAGGTTCGGCAAGCCAGTGGAAAAATGATTTTGGACCGGCCCTGGCCGGGTGAGTAAACGACTGAATCGGGGTGGTAACGATGGAAGTAATCCTGCTCGAAAAAATTGATAACCTGGGTGCGCTGGGTGATCGTGTCAAAGTCAAACCGGGGTATGGCCGTAACTATCTGATACCCAGCGGCAAGGCGACCACGGCGACACCGGAAAATATTGCACACTTCGAGGCGCGTCGCGCCGAGCTGGAAAAGAATGCCGAGGAGGCACTGGCTACGGCCGAGGCACGGCGCGATGAACTGGTGGATCTGGTGGTCACGATTGCGGCCAGGGCTGGTGATGAAGGCAAACTCTTCGGTTCTGTCGGTACCTCCGATATCTCCCGTGCCATCAGTGAGGCAGGTGTTCAGGTGGAACGTCACGAGGTGCGCCTGCCCGAAGGCGCATTCCGGCATGTGGGTGAATTTGATGTGCAATTGCACCTGCATACCGATGTCAACACCAGTATCAAGCTGATGATCATTCCCGAGTAAGGCGGATCCTTCCGGGTTGGGAAAACGGCAAGTAGCTGTTTTCAGGCCAGTCATAAAAAAAGGGAAGGGGAGAACAGGCGGCCGTTCTTGTAGCGGCCGTGTTTCGTTTGTATGCTGATGAACCGCGACTGGAGGAGTCATGGCTGAATCTGTACAAACCGCAGAACTCATTAATCCCGCAACGGATGCACTCAAGGTACCGCCGCACTCGATTCCGGCGGAGCAGGCCGTGCTGGGCGGTTTGATGCTGGACAATGAAGCCTGGGACCAGATTGCCGACCTGGTCGTGGAAGATGATTTCTACCGCCGGGATCACCGGCTGATTTTCCATGCAATCAGCGAGCTTGCCGACAGGAGCAGTCCCTTCGATGTCGTCACCCTGTCCGAGTCGCTGGAAAGCACCCGGCAGCTGGATGCGGTAGGGGGTTTGGCTGCATTGGGTGAGCTGGCGAAGAATACCCCCAGTGCGGCGAATATCAAGGCCTATGCCAGCATTGTCCGGGAGCATTCGGTGCTCCGGCAGCTGGTGCGTGCCGGTACGGATAT
>JARFQV010000339.1 GCA_029287615.1 Pseudomonadota bacterium
GAACAGACGGATCGATCTCATCATTCTCGATGTACAGATGCCGGAGATGGATGGCTTCCAGACAGCTTCCATGCTGAAGATCCGCAAAAAAACGCGCGATATTCCCATCATATTCCTGACGGCTGCCTACAAGACCGATGAGTTTCAGAAGAAGGGATATGATGTTGGTGCGGCAGACTATCTGCTCAAGCCGATCGATGACAACCAGCTCATCAACAAGATCAGCACCTATCTCCGGCTGATAGAAAAGGAGCGTGCAATAAACCGTTCCCTGGAGGCGGTGGTAGCCGAGAGGACGGCGGAGCTGGAGCAGGCCAAACAGTACCTGGAAAATATTATCGGGCAAATGGGAGAGGCGCTGCTGGTGCTGAAGCCCGATGGTACGATAAAGTCGGCCAATCCCGCTGCCTGCAATATGCTGGGTTATGGGGAAGATTCGCTGATTGGTATGTCCATTGGTGATGTCTTTGAAGAGGATGAGCAGGAGCAGGCAGCTGCCTTTATGGGCACATGGCTGGAGGCATTGATTCGTACCGGAACGCTGCGCAGTATCGAGGCCAGTTTCATTGCCAGGAACAATCGGCGCGTCCCGATCCTGTTCTCGAGAACGGCCATCACCGACAGCGCGGGTGAAATAACGGACATCATCTGTATTGCAAAAGACATGACCGGTTATGTGCCCGAGTCACGGCAGGATTCCCGTGTGGTGTGAATGCCTGCCCGGGAACGGGTTGCATTATTACCCGGTTATAGTTGCGCCATGGCGCTTTTCCAGTAAGCTTATGGTTGATCACCCAAAAATGGAGTGGAAATGGACAAGCAGACACCTCCGCCCGTAGAGAACGAGAATGCGGCCCTGACTGCCGATGCACTGAAGGCCATGGGGCACCCGCTGCGCTGGCGTATCCTGTGCACATTGGGCAATGATGAGATGTCTGTCGGGGAACTGGTCAAGAAGATCGGGACATCACAAAGCAATGTGTCCCAGCATCTCGATCAGCTGAGGAACAAGAATATTGTTACATCCCGACGGGAAGCGAACCGGATTTACTACCGGGTCAGAAATGAACGCCTGCTGGAATTGATCTCCACCATGCGATCGGTCCTGTGTCATGCGAATCTGAACGACACGCCATCGGGGTCCTGAGCAGGAATGAATCCTGAAAAAAACGGGGATGACCGCAAGGTCATCCCCGTTTCCATACCACTGCCTCTGTAAGGAGGCTTTCAGACTTACTTGCTTTCAGCCTGAGGAGCTGCCGGTGCAGCGGGGGCACCGTAGGGGGCACCGTAGCCATAAGGTGCGCCATAGCCGCCGTAAGGACCGCCCATGCCGCCATAACCGGGACCGCCCCAGCCGCCGCCGTAGGGATAGCCGTAGCCATAGTGGGGGTAGCCATAACCGTAGCCATAACCCCGACCACGACCATAACCCCGACCACTACCGCCGCCGCTCATGTTCATGTTGAAGTCACCCCAGCCGTCACCCCAGCCGTCGCCAAACATGTCGTCACCCCAACCACCATAACCAGGACCACCCCAGAAGGCAGTGGCTGACTGGGAGGCTAATGCAGAAGCGCCAACGATGGCCGCAATAGCAACAATCTTTTTCATAATGTTCTCCAATTGAATAACAGTAATATCATGTGTTTTCGTACTACGACATATAGATTATAAGATTATCGTAATATTAGCAAGCTAATATATTAAAAAATGTTTTAACTGCTATATAGGCTTAATTTATAACAATGCCCTGATATCAGCGCATTTCAGGCGGGACCGGTCTGTGCTATTGCTAAGCCACCCTGTCCGGTATGTGGGGTTTGCGGTGCTTGACACCGATTACCGGTCCGAATTAGCCAGGTTTTCTTGCGATTACCTGCGCCATTTTCAGACAAACCTGAGGATAAGATGAGATGAGCGAATCTCCCGTCAACCGTCGAAAACTGTTGTCGATCATAGAGATGGGGGGATATCCCAATTTCACGCCTCTCTATACTGCGGCCGGTTTCGATGTCGTGGTGAAAAACTCCATGCGCAAGGCCATAGTTTACCTGAAAAAAGAACGGCCTGAGGTAATTGTTGCCGAATTTAATTTTCAGTCGGATTTCAGGGATCGAACCAGCAGCCTGGAATCCCTGATGGCGGTGGCGCAACGGTTACCGGGCACACGGGTGATCGTGTTTTATGAACGGGAGTTCAGGGCCCAGTTCGAGCGCTTGCGGGCACGTTTTCCGATTTATGAATCACTGCCTTTTCCCATACAGGAAAATCGGCTGAAGGAATGCCTGTCGTCGGCGGGATGAAGAAAGCATACCGTTGATACTAGGTGGTTTCGATTGATTCAGGCTCCCGGAGGCATTCCCCTGACCCGATGGCCTGCATTGACGAGCGTATGCTATATGGATATAACTGTAGTACACCTGTCGTAATTATTTCAGGAGTAGAACAGTGAAGATAATAACAAAGACACCCTGTCCCGGAGACAGGAAATCCGCCGATAAACAATCCCTGGGACGAATGCTGGTACCCGCAATTCTGCTGGCGTTCCCGTTCCTTGCCGCAAATGCAGCAGACCTGCAGGTGCTGGTCTACGAGAAGGGTGGCGATGCCTTGCCGGTGAGGGACGCTGCCGTCTGTCTGGGTCCCTCTGCAAAACCCGATCAACTCGGTTCCGGTTTGACTGATAATAACGGGAAGGTTACGTTCACGGACGTACCCGCCGCTCCACTGGTCCTGACGGTTTCAAAATCGGGTTACAAGAGTGACCGGCGTGTGCTTTCCAGCAGTCATGGCGAGCGAATTATCATGGTTTCCCTGCCCACTGGCGGCGGTGGGCCTGCCTGCGAGGCCGGCATTGCCGGAGAGGGCGGGATATCTGGCCAGGGACTTGCCCTGCAGGGATTCCGGCTCGACAACGGCAATCAATCGACCCGTAACCGGACCGTTACCTTGAGTCACAGTGTGCAGGGGTCTACCCCCACGCATTACCGTGCGAGCGAAACGCCAGGTTTCGACGATGTGGTATGGAAGGCCTATGTCCCCGCTCCCAGGTTTCAACTCAGTGACGGGCCAGGCAATAAAACGGTCTATTTCCAGATTCGACGTCACAGCCAGGTGAGTGGCGCCCGGTTGCAGTCCCTGTCATCGGTCAGGGAAGACAGCATCGTACTCAAATAGGATTCAGTCTATTTCTGAATCCCGTCGGGGGGGCGGTGTCGGCTGCTATACCGGTACATCCTGCCGGTTGATGCCTGCATAGCAAGCACAGGGAGTGGCGTATTGGCATCAGGTCGATTTTTCAGGCAGTTGCGTATCCTTGTCCTGTTGCTGGTGTTGTTTGTGGTGGCAATGGATGCCTGGCTGATGAAGGTTCGCTCGACCGATTGGGACGAGCCGCTATGGGTTGTGGTCTATCCCGTGAACGGGGACGGGAGCGATGTCACTGCCCGCTATATCGATTCACTGCATCCGGGCGTGTTCGCGCCGATAGCTGAATTTCTGGATCGTGAGGCCGGTCGCAAGGGCCTGTCGCAACAGGATCTGGTCAAGATGAAGCTGGGGCCGGAAGTGGATTCCCGGCCGCCGGCTCCACCGCATGACAGGGGTATACCGGGTGTTATGTGGTGGAGTCTGCGGTTGCGGTACTGGGCCTGGCAGATCGGTCGCGAGTATTCCGGTCCTCCCGCCGATATCCGGCTGTTCGTCGTCTATCACGATCCCGCAATGCATGTACGCCTTGATCACTCGCTTGGTTTGCAGAAGGGTCTGATCGGGGTAGTGAACGCCTTTGCATCACCATCCATGTCTTCCCGGAACAATGTGGTCATTGCGCATGAAATACTGCATACCCTGGGTGCTACGGACAAGTATGATCCCGCCACTAACCAGCCGTTGTTTCCCGCAGGTTATGCGGAACCCGCCAGAACCCCCCTTCACCCGCAGGTAAATGCCGAGATCATGGGTGGAAGGATTCCGGTTACGGCATCAACTGCCGAAATACCGCCGGGCCTGGGCCGTGTCGTGGTGGGTGAGGCGACGGCCCTGGAAATCAACTGGGTCGAATGAGGGGTAAGTCCGGGTCCCTGACTACACGGAAGAAAAGGGGATAAACAAATTGTCTCATCTAGGTGGAAGTCGATTACGAAATGCAGCCTGTGCATGCGAGTATCGTGATCAACGTCGGGTCTTTTTCCTGCGGCCCTCGAACTGAACAATAGACTGAACGATCACTTCGTAGGGTAATGCACCCAGGTCACCGTACTGATTCACTGCATCCGAGACCAGTGCATTGACATCATGCACTGCCTGTTCCCGCGCGAGTTCCGGGTAAACTGCACTCTGCAGGCCGAGTAGTCCGCCTGCCTGTACCTTGATCTCCTTTGAATGGGGTAATGGTGAATCCGCTATGGTCAGATGCAGGGAAAATCTGGCATTGCTGCGAAGCTTGTCCAGCAGTATCCTGCAGCGTGCCTGTGCAGAGGCGGAGTTGCAGGCAATCCCTTCACGGTCGGCCAGGAAGAATCGCTGTGACTTTTCGCAGTTTACCCGACGGGAATTGACCGATTTCTCGAATACGCATCGCTGATGGTTGATCTCGTGGTAGGTCGATTTGTATTCGTCTTCTTCCATTGTGATTCAGCAGGCTGCGATCCGGTCCGGTCTGTCGCAGATTATTTCTCCCACTCCTTCAGTATGGGTTGCTCGCGTACCTCGCGCAGCTTTTGTTCCGCCAGTGTCTCTGAATCCGCGAATATGATCTTGAACGTGATGTGATCGTCAGCGGGATGGGTGGCGCGCAATTCCCTGACTTTGTTCTTGGCTTCCTTGTAGACATCGAACTCCTGTTGCAGTTCGAGTTTCCTGGCCTGGTTTTCCCCTTCCTGGATCTTGTATACATAGTAGGGCATCGTATTTTCCTGTGAATGAAAAAAACGTTATCAGTTGAGATGGGGGATCATGCACTATCGATCCTTATTCAGGGAAGACAGTATAGCAGCCTGTTTTATCGATTCTGTTCTTGCGAGAAACGAAATATCCGTCTCTCACCGAATTCGTGGCGGCCTTCGTGCAACCGCCTGTAGTTTCGAATCATGATGATCGTCTTGAGAATGACCGGTTCGTCAATGACGCTCACATCGAGGGCAACCGAAAGCGGTATGCTGTTTCCGGCGGATTCGCCGATTTCAATAAATGGTCGGTGGACCGCTATTTCCGCTCCGGTTCTGTGGAGCTTGTGTGAGTGGTGTTCCAGAGTCATCAGCGTAGCATCCCATATCACTTCACGTCCCTGAAATGTACCGAGAAAATGTACCCGGGTACAGGTATTGCCCTGCGCCTCCAGGATGATGAACGGTTTTCCCATCCGCTCAAGATGCTCTTTCAGGCTTGCAAGTTCATTCCCGTTTGAGGACTGCACGGCTGCTTAGCTTTGGCTGAATCGGGTGTCCCGGACGGATCCCGGTATCGCGCAGGGAGGACGGTATGGCAGGTAACAGGGGAAACCGTCGTTCAAATCTGCAAATCTCCGGAGGTTCGGGCAGCCGGCAGGACAACCGAATCTACCCGGTAGTCTGACATGATAATGTAACCTTGTTCCCGTCGCAGCATGTCCTGTGTATACTCGAACTGGTAGGTTCGGCGCAGACCCACAAGACCGCGCTGATTGCGGTACGGGTGCAACTGGCGTGAGGATACCGTGCCGTCCAGCAGTTGCAGATGCTGATGTGCACAAGCCTCACGTGCTGCCCGGATGGCGATTTCACGGGCCCTGAGATTGCTGATCCACAGCCAGCCCAGCAGACCGAAAACAACAAGAACAAACAGGGTAGTCATGTGTCGGAAAGTCCGCCCGCGCAGGTGTTATGCCGGAGTGGTGATTTCACCGCAAGCTTCGCGGGATGCGCTTTCCATCCCGGCAACCCGGATCGTGCCGGTTGCAGGAGGGAGTCTTGTAATACCGCGTTTATCAACAGCTTCATAGTATCGAATCTTCCCGGACCCGGAATGAGGATTGCCGGTACGAAAAGGGATTCCTCGAAAATGCATTGTCAGCAGCTTATCATCAGGATTTGTCAAGGGTATTAAATCATGCTTGCGTGGCTGGACAAGATTCCCCTCTCATTACTTCTCGCGGGCGCGATCCTGATCGGTGGCGCCCCTTTTGTACCTGAACCGCACCTGATCGAAAAATCCAGGATGCTGATAGAAGGGGATCTGGCCCGACCGATTGATATCCTGGATCTGCTGCTGCATGGTGCAATTCCGATACTCCTTTTGCTCAAGCTGTTCCGGATGTGGAGGCCAGGACGATCCGGCTGAGAAATCCTGCGGGTCATTCCGGTCAAAACAGGCTTTGTAGCGTCATTTTTCACAAATCGCTATACTCGCAACTACTGTAGATTGGGGGGCGGATGTTGCCAACAGTTCTTCGTTCAGGATGATCTGCTGTCCCGTCTACTGTTAGTGCGAATTCTACATTGTTTATAAAGGATCGGGGTCATATTCATGCAGACTGGTACAGTAAAGTGGTTCAATGATTCGAAGGGCTTTGGTTTCATCGCGCCTGATGACGGTGGCGAAGATGTTTTCGTTCATTTTTCTGCAATTGTCGGGGACGGATTCAAGTCACTTGTAGAGGGTCAGAAGGTAAACTTTGATGTCGAGAGGGGGCCAAAGGGATTACAGGCAACCAATGTAAGCGCCGCCTGACGGCTATTTCAGTCGGCTTTTTCAGATGATGTGTTGACCCCGCCTCTGGCGGGGTTTCTGTTTCCGGGCCAGGAAATCTCACCTGAGGCCTGTTTGTGGTTCAAACCCTTTTTTAAGTATGTCAATTTGCTATTTCATTTCGTTTCCCCGAGAGTGGTGCCCTGCCTTTCCTGTCTTTGCGCAAGGACGCATCATTACCCGGATCCTGCAAGGGATACAGGCAGGAAATTCTCCGCATTATCCGTGGATCGCTTCTTCAGGGTCCGCGTGGAGCAGATGAATGACTGAATTAACGCACGAAGACCGTGTCAATGTGACACGTATTATCATGAACCTCCTCGATGACTGGGGGCTCAATGCCGAACAGCAACTGGTTGTGCTGAATTTACCGGAGGGGACGCGCACACGCGCATTGCGGCGTTATCGTGAGGATACACCGTTTCCCGATGATCCGGCTGTCCTGAAAAGAGTCGAGCATTTGCTCGGCATTACTGATGCGTTGAGAACCACCTTTCCCCGCAATGCAAACATCGGCTTGCTGTGGATGAAGCAACCCTGCCGGCGGCTCCGCAAGCGGCGCCCCCTGGATATAATCATCGAAGATGGACTCAGTGGCCTGATCACCGTGCGGACTCATCTGGATTGCTCCTTCGCATGGCAGGAGTCCGGGAGTAAATGCTGACCACCGGGTAATTTCATACGCATTTGCAAATTTCTGTTGTCTGGATAATCAGTACCGCATATTTTTCCGCTTTTCCGGGGCACCCTGTGTTCCGGGGAACTTCAACGGGAAGTAAATACAATCCCCGCATGGCAAGTCTGGCGCCCATGAGTAACCTGCAGGTGAGCAGGGTGCATGGTCCGGCAGTCTTTTGCGAACCCGGCTGCCTGTAAAGATCAGAAATCCAGAGTGTACTTCCGGCGACTGGAATGTATCGGGTCCTGGTAGTACCGTGTAATGGAATGGGCAGGATCACGGGTGCTTTGGATTGACCGTCTTTATGCGATTATTGGCTCGAAGCTGCGGTTATGGCTGCCTGTTGGCAGCCATGCTGATATCTTTACTGGTCCGTGCCGCCGATGGCAATGGAAAGCCGGTAATCGTGGCGCAAGTCGAGGAGCAGGTACTGGCCCCGTTTGCATGGTTCGCGGGCGGTGTGATCAGCCGCAATGATGCAGAGCTCGCCGCCCAGGTCGAGGGGCGCCTGGTCTGGGTGGCCGATATCGGTGCGGTCTTACAGGCAGGTGAACCGGTGGCGCGCCTGGATGATCTGCTGAACCGTGAGGAACTGGCCGAGCATACCGCCATTGCCAATCGGGAAGAGGCCAGACTCAATCTCTACAATCAGGAAGTGACCAGGCTCTCGCGACTGGCACGTGAGAATAATGCGGCACAAAGTCGCCTCGACCAGGCTCGGGCCGACCAGGCGGTTGCCCGCAGCGAGCTGGCTGGTGCCCGTGCCCGTCTCAACATCGCCGCCGAGCAACTCAGGCGAACCGAACTTCAGGCACCCTTTGGCGGAATCGTCACCGAGCGGATGTTACAGGCCGGTGAATGGGCGGAAAGCGGCGATGCAGTGGTCCGGCTTGTCGATACGAATGCGCTGGAAGTACAGGTGTGGGTACCAGCGAGCGCTCTCGAATACATCAGGCAGGGCGATGAGCTGGATATGGTGTCGGAAACGGGCAAGGCATCGGGCGTGGTCCGTACGCTGGTCACGGTGGGTGATGATGAGTCGCGTCTCTACGAATTACGCTTGCAGTTGCAGGGTCAGGATTATTCAGCCGCACAGAGTGTGCGGGTTGCCGTTCCCACCGCCCCGCCTCGCAAGGTAATGGTGGTACCCCGGGATGCACTGATTTTGCGCCGTGATGGCGCCAGCGTCTTTGTTGTCCGAAACGACAATTCAGCACAGCAAGTCCCGGTACAGACCGGTAACGCACAGGGTGCATCCATCGAAATTCAGGGTGAACTGCAGGCCGGTGATCGCGTGGTGATCCGCGGTGGCGAGCGACTTCAGAACGGGCAGATTGTCAGTGTCGTGAATGTGGATGACGCGGAGTGAACCTGACGCGGCCGGCACTCGGAAACCCGGTTGCTACCCTGGTGGCAGTCCTGCTGATCCTGCTGTTCGGGGTCATCAGCCTGATGCGACTGCCGGTTCAGTTGACTCCGCGGGTTGAAAGACCCCAGATCACTATCAGCACCAACTGGCGTGCTGCCGCTCCGGAAGAGGTCGAGGCAGAGATCATCGAGCGCCAGGAAAAGGTGTTGCGGGGCCTGCCGGGCATGACAGAAATGCTTTCCCTTGCCCAGCGTGGCCAGGCGCGTGTCACGGTCACCTTCGCAGTGGGTGCTGATCTGCAGCGTGGTTTGCTTGAAGTCCTGAATCGCCTGAATCGTGTTTCCCGGTATCCCGATGACGCGAATGAACCGGTGCTGAGCACCGTCGGGGAGCGTAGTCGTCCCATTGCATGGTTTATCATCCGGCCGCTACCCGGTAATGACCGTGATATTGTCAGTTATCTCGATTTCGTCCAGGAGGTTGTACAAACCCGCCTGGAACGTGTACCCGGTGTCGCCCAAGCGGGTGTGCGCGGAGGCCGCAGGCAGGAAATCAGGATCAGCTTTGATCCCTACAAGGCGGCAGGCCTGGGAATCGAGCTACCCGTCGTCGCCCGGCTGGCCGGTGGCAATGAAGATGTTTCGGCCGGGTACAGCGATGTCGGAAAACGGCGCTACACGCTACGCTACACCGGTGCCTTCGATGTAGATGAACTGGATAACCTGGTACTGGAATGGCGGGCAGGAAAACCGGTACTGCTTCGGGATATCGCCAGGGTGGAGCGGCAAATGGTGGATCGCAACAGTTTCGTGATTCACAAGGGTGGCGCGGCCATCGCCGTCAACGCCCATCGCGAGAGTGGTGTGAATGTTCTCGAGGTCATGGAAGGCCTGAAGACCGCCATTACCGAGCTGGAAGAGGGCCCCATCCGTCGTGCCGGCCTTTCCATCGAGCAGGTGTACGACGAAACCGTCTATATCAACAGATCCATCCGTATGCTGGCAGGCAATCTGGCGCTTGGCATGATCCTGGCAATCGGTGTCTTGTGGTGGTTTCTCCGCCGTCTTCGGGCCACACTCGTGGTCGCTGTATCGATCCCGATCTCGCTGACCGCGTCATTGATTGTCCTCGAGACCAGCGGCCACACGATCAATGTCATTTCCCTGGCCGGCCTGGCCTTTGCCGTGGGAATGGTGCTGGATGCGGCAATCGTCGTCCTGGAGAATATTGTGCGCCTGCGCGAAGGGGGGATGG
>JARFQV010000086.1 GCA_029287615.1 Pseudomonadota bacterium
GGGCATGATTGGTATCTCGGCACCGAACACCCAGCTCAAGGAATTCGAGAGCGCTATCGAGGCTGGTGAATTTTTGATGATGGTGGATATACCCAAGACACGGGTGGACGAAATCACGGATCTGGTCAAAAAGCATCATCCTGAAGCGGAAGTGGAGGGTACCGAACCTACCATGCCGGCTTTTCCCTGATCCGTAGCGGCTGTCAGCAGTTTACGATCGCCAGGTCCCGGTAACAGCAGTTCCTGTTACCGGGCTACCTGTTCATGGCGCGTTACGAGGATATGCGCGCCCGGTGAAAGATATATCAGATCTTCCTCGCCTGTTCCGCTGCATTGCCGGTATAGTTACCGGGCCTGAGTTCCAGCAGCTGTTGTTTTACCCCCTCCGGAATTTCCAGTTTGCTGATGAAAAGATGTAGCGATTCCCGGTTTACGTCCTGGCCGCGCGTGAGTTCCTTCAGCTTTTCGTATGGTTTTTCGATGTCATACCTTCGCATGACCGTTTGCAGTGCCTCGGCCAGTACTTCCCAGCTGCTGTCAAGATCCTCACCGGTACGGTTACCGTCGGCTTCCAGTTTTCCAATTCCCTTGAGACACGACTCATAGGCGATGACACTGTGCGCTGTCGCAACTCCAAGATTGCGCAGCACGGTTGAATCGCTCAAGTCTCTCTGCCAGCGGGAAACGGGGAGTTTGGCGCCGAAGTGACCGAACAGCGCGTTGGCTATTCCGAGGTTGCCTTCGGCATTCTCGAAATCGATGGGATTTACCTTGTGAGGCATCGTCGATGAGCCTACCTCTCCGGTAACCGTTCTCTGTTTGAAATACCCCAGTGATATGTATCCCCAGACATCCCGGCTGAAATCAATCAACACGGTATTGAAGCGGGAAATGGTATCAAACAGTTCGGCTATGTAGTCATGCGGTTCAATCTGGGTGGTGTACGGATTCCACTCAAGCCCCAGTTCGGTGACAAATTTTTCGGTCATCGCAGGCCAGTCAATATCAGGATAGGCGACCAGGTGTGCATTGTAGTTGCCCACGGCACCGTTTATCTTGCCGAGCATTGGAATGCTCGTGACCTGTTCTCTCTGTCTGTGCAATCTGGCTGCAACATTGGCCATTTCCTTGCCGATTGTCGTTGGGGATGCGGTTTGACCATGTGTACGGGATAACATGGGAATCTCGGCATACTCGTTGGCAAGACCGCTTAGTGCCTGAATTACCGAGTCCATCAGGGGCAGAAGTACCTGGTTACGGGACTCGCGAAGAATCAGGGCATAGGCGAGATTGTTGATATCTTCCGACGTGCAGGCGAAATGAATGAACTCACTGATGGATCGGAGTTCTTCATTTGCCGCGATCTTTTCTTTCAGAAAATACTCGATGGCCTTGACGTCATGATTGGTTGTGCGCTCGATATTCTTCACCCTTTGCGCATCCTGCAATGAGAAATTATCGATGATTTCCTCGAGCACTTTGCTGGCGTGTGAACTGATCGCCGGTACCTCGTGGATTTCGGGATGTCGGGCCAGCGCCTGGAGCCAGCGGACTTCAATCAGTACGCGATGGCGGATTAATCCGAATTCACTGAAGATCGGACGCAGGTTTTCCGTTTTCGAGGCGTAGCGCCCGTCGACAGGTGACACGGCGGTGAGTGTGGTAAGTTCCATTCTGGTAAGACTCCCGGTCAGGAGGCTAGTTGGCGCAGGACATAGTGAAGAATTCCGCCATGGCGAAAATATTCCACTTCCTGCGGTGTATCGATTCGGACCCGGGCGGTGAACGAGACGGGTTCACCCTGATCCGCTCTGGCGATGACCGTAACCTCGGATGCCGATCCATCACCCAGCCCCCTGATATCGAACAGCTCCCTGCCGGATATTCCGAGTGATTCGGCATTTTCATCCACCGGGAACTGCAGGGGCAGTATGCCCATACCGAGTAGATTGGAACGGTGAATACGTTCGTAACTCTCGGCAATAACCGCACGTACACCCAGCAGCCTCGGGCCCTTTGCGGCCCAGTCACGGGAGGAACCGGAGCCGTATTCCTTGCCGGCAATCACGATCAGCGGGATGTCTTCCTCCCGATATTTCATCGCTGCATCATAGATGGACATCTGCTGACCATCGGGGAGATGCAGCGTAATACCACCTTCGGTGCCGGGCGCCAGCAGATTACGCAAGCGAAGATTCGCAAAGGTGCCCCGCATCATGACCTCATGATTGCCGCGGCGGGATCCCAGGGAATTGAAATCAGCGGGCTGAACACCGTGACTGACAAGATATTCACCTGCCGGTGTATCCGCCCTGATGGCCCCGGCGGGTGAAATATGGTCGGTTGTGACCGAATCACCCAGGAGTGCCAGCACACGGGCCCCGCTGATATCGCTTACCTCGCCGGGTTCCCTGCTCATATTCTCGAAGTACGGCGGGTTTTGCACATACGTGGAATCGGGCTGCCAATCGTACAGGCTGCCATCCGGCGAAGGCAGCGAGTTCCAGCGGCCCTCTCCCTCGAAAACGTCCTCGTAGGCTTGTCTGAATTCTTCCGCATTGACGCTGGAGCGAATCGTCTCCTGTATCTCGCTCTGTGATGGCCATATGTCTTGCAGAAATACCGGCTTGCCGTCGTGACCCGTACCCAGGGGTTCATTGTAAGGATCGAGATCCATGCGACCGGCAATGGCATAAGCCACTACCAGCGGGGGAGATGCCAGATAATTCATGCGAACCTCGGCATGCACCCTGCCTTCGAAATTGCGGTTACCGGACAGGACGGCACACACAGACAGATTTCCCTCCCGGATGGCGGTGGATACCTCTTCCGGCAGGGGGCCTGAATTTCCGATACAGGTAGTACAGCCATACCCGACGACATGAAAGCCCAGGGACTGAAGCGAAGGCATCAAACCGGCCTGTTCGAGGTATTCGGTAACCACCAGTGAGCCGGGCGCCAGGGAGGTCTTGACCCAGGGTTGTACCCTGAGCCCCCGTTCCACTGCCTTTCGGGCGACCAGTCCGGCGCCGATCATGACAGAAGGATTCGAGGTATTCGTGCAGGAGGTGATTGCGGCTATGACTACGGCGCCATCGCCGATTTCCACCTTTTCACCGTTGACAAGCGTCTGTATGGTTTTGCTCTCGATGCTACGCTCTTTCTTGAGCCGGGTCAGCTCATCCAGAAACATCGGTTTGGCCGCTTTCAGCGGCACGCGATCCTGGGGTCGTTTCGGGCCTGCGAGGCTGGGTTCGATATCGGACAGGTTCAGGTCGAGTACGGCGCTGTAGTCAGCCTCCGCGGAACCGGTTTCGCGGAACATGCCCTGTTCCCGTGCATAGGCTTCCACCAGGTCGATGCGCGCTTCTTCCCGACCGCTGAGTCGCAGATAGTTCAGGGTTTCGTTGTCGATCGGGAAGATGCCGCATGTGGCACCATATTCCGGCGCCATGTTGGCAATGGTTGCCCGGTCTGCCAGGGGCAGATGCATCAGGCCATCACCGAAGAATTCCACAAACTTGCCGACCACGCCATGCTTTCGCAGCATTTCCACGATAGTCAGGACCAAGTCGGTTGCGGTGGCGCCCTCTGGCAAATGCCCGGTCAGACGAAAGCCCACCACTTGCGGGATCAGCATGGAGATCGGCTGCCCCAGCATCGCGGCTTCAGCCTCGATTCCGCCAACGCCCCATCCCAGGACGCCCAGACCATTGATCATGGTGGTGTGTGAATCAGTGCCGACCAGGGAATCGGGAAACGCAGTCAGCTTGCCGTCCACTTCCCGGTCGAATACCGCTCTGGCCAGATACTCCAGGTTGACCTGATGGACGATACCCGTGTCCGGTGGAACGACCTTGAAGTTCGAGAATGCCTTCTGTCCCCATTTGAGAAAGCTGTATCGCTCCTGGTTACGCTGGTATTCAAGCGTGCTGTTGACATCGGCTGCATCCCGGCTGCCAAAACGATCGACCTGGACCGAATGGTCGATGACAAGTTCCGCCGGTTGAAGCGGGTTGATCTTGTCCGGATTCCCTCCAAGATGCTGCATTGCATCGCGCATGGCGGCAAGATCCACCACGGCCGGAACCCCGGTGAAATCCTGCATCAGTACCCGTGCCGGACGAAACCCGATCTCGCGGCTCGGGCTGTCTGCAGGATCCCAGCTCGCCAGTGTTTCGATATCTTCCGATGTGACCGTCTTCCCGTCTTCGAAGCGGAGCAGGTTTTCCAGAAGGATCTTCAGTGAATAGGGCAAACGGGTAACATCGAAACGGCTTTCGAGGGCTTGCAGACGGCAGATCTCATACTGCTTGTTGCCAACGGCCAGATTACCGCGTGCCGAGAAACTGTCTTTCATTCTTGCTCCTGATATTTTCGGATTTTCAGTATCGATACAGCCGGAAGGCTATCGCGCATTATGAGCCATACGCCCGGTACGGAGTAGTCCCGTCACAGCAGGCGGATTTTCTCTGTGGAATGGAACCGTATTTTGCATGAATTAATAAATTATAAATCAATAATATACGATATATTTATGATATAAATTATTACGTATGATGGTGTTCATCTGCCCCTTGTTTCCGGTCTGTATGGCTTGCCCTCACGGATTGCCGGTTGCGGATAACAAGTCTTCACAGATGGCCACCATTGCGCCTCGATTCAGAAGCAGATTAAAACGGTTTCCGCCGCACTGTCTCCACAATACACAGGAACGGATAGCTGCCAGTAGAAGGGCGCGAATCAGCTCCGTATTGGCTTTGTCGGTCAGTGTGGACGGATCCCCCTTGACGATAACCCGGGGAGTCAGGGTGCTGACGGTATTCAGGTATGTGTCCGCCAGACTCGCGATTACCGTATCGTGGATTGCTGAAAAGTATTCAACCTGCGACTGGGCATGCAGTATACCTTCCCTTAGGGTCGCCATGAGCGCGGGCCGTTTGTCGAGTTTGCGCTCCAGGTGCAGGATGGTTACCGCATATTGTGTAATTTCCAGATCACGTGAATTCGCCTTCGTACCCAGCTGTTTCTTCAATATACCCAGCCCAAGTTCCAGACCCGATACCCCACCATAGATATCGTCTACACTCGGGGCGTCGATCTTGAGGATACTGTTGATACTTGCCTCGATCGCGCTCTGATCCCTTCGCTCTGCCCGGGCGATCTGTTTAACGAGTGCAACCGCCTGAAAGATACCGGCGAGTGCCAGGGTGCGTTCCCGAATCGTATGTTCCATGTCAGCGCAATGAAATCCCGGATTTTTGTGGCAGTCTGTTCCTGCAGGAGTTTACGGCAATGGCGTGTCTATCACCCCGCCACCCAGGCATTCATCCCCCTGATAGAAAACGACGGACTGCCCCGGGCTGATGGCCCACTGTGGCTGGCTGAATCGCACTTCGCACTCGTCCTTGCCGGAGGAGTGGACAGTGCATGCCTGCACCCTCATTTGATGGCGAATCCTGGCATCGCACCGCAAAGGCATCGGCGGTGGCATGCCGGATATCCAGTGAACCCGGCTGATTCTCAGGCCATGGTGATACAGGCGCGGGTGATGATGCCCCTGCGCCACGAGCAGTGTATTTTCATTCAGATCCTTGCTGACAACATACCATGCTTCACTCGATGCATTTTTCAGCCCACCGATACCGAGTCCGCGGCGCTGGCCGATTGTGTAAAATACAAGGCCCTGATGGGTCCCGATCGTCTGGTTGTCCAGTGTTCTGATCTCGCCGGGCCGGGCTGGCAGGTAGCGGCTGAGAAAATCACTGAACTTGCGTTCGCCGATAAAACAGATGCCCGTGCTGTCCTTTTTCGAATGATTGGCCAGACCGGCGCGGGCCGCAAGCCGGCGGACCTGCTTTTTCAGCATCAGTCCAAGCGGAAAAAGACTGCCGGCCAGTTGCCACTGTTCCAGTGCGTACAGGAAATAGGTCTGATCCTTGCCGGGATCGATCCCTTTCAACAGGTGCATGCCATCGTCATCCTGCAGAATTCTCGCATAATGTCCCGTGGCAATAAAATCGGCTCCAAGCTGGTGCGCGTAGTCAAGGAAGGCACGAAATTTGATTTCCCGATTGCAGAGTATGTCCGGATTGGGGGTTCGTCCCGAGGCGTATTCATCGAGGAAATACCGGAATACCCGGTCCCAGTACTCGGCAGAAAAGCTGACGGTACGGAAAGGGATATCCAGGGCGCGGCTCACGTCTTCGGCGTCTGCAAGATCCTGTGCTGCCGGGCAGAAATTATCGGTATCGTCTTCATCCCAGTTCTTCATGAATACGGCATGCACATCATAACCCTGCTCGCGCAGCAGCAGGGCTGCAACGGCCGAATCCACACCGCCCGACAGGCCGACAATAACACGGGTGGCATGTGGAGGTTTTCGGGCAGGTGGCTTGGCCGGTGACTGGCGTGCTGGACTGTCAGTCATCGAGGTCTGTGAGCAGCGCAAGTGGATATTGTGCACCTGCAAGATAGTCATCCAGCGCTCGTATCACCAGAGGGCTGCGCAGGGAATTACGGGGGTTGCGGATTTCCTCCTGGGGAAGCCACAGGGTGCGAAGGATCTCCTGATCCAGGGTCCGATCCGGTTCATGATCTGCAACTGCGCCTGAAAATGCGACCCGGATATAGGTAGCGGATGGCTGTCGGGGATTGCGCCAACGGTAGATGCCGACGATGAACTCCGGCTGGAAATGCCAGGCTGTCTCCTCCAGGGTTTCGCGGATGACTGCAGCGGTCAGGCTTTCATTTTCTTCCAGGTGGCCGGCGGGCTGATTGAGGTACCTTTCGCCCTGGACAAGCTCTTCAACCATCAGGAATCGATTATCCTGCTTGATGATGGCTGCAACGGTCAGGTGAGGTTTCCAGGTCATTATTGACTCGATATTGAGGTCTGTTGACTTGACAATCCGCGCTACAGAAGTGTCAATAGCCGACGGTAGCCGTCACGCAGGTTGAATCAGTGTGTTTTGCTGTTTGCTGATTATACTGGCAAAATAACAAATGTGACCGGATGACTTTGGTGCGGGTCATGAAAAACACAGGGGTTGCCTCGATGGCTGAACAATCACGACCCATGAATCATGAATTTTCCAGGAGGAGTCTATTAATGAAAGCTTACAAGAACATATTCCTGTCCGTCATGCTATTTGCCATGATGACGGGCATGGCTGCCGCCGAGGTGCTCATGCCGTTTGTGCTGGCCTCCAAAACCAGTGGCGGGGATGTCCAGCAGATTGCCGGGGAGGTGAAGGGCAAACTGACAGGTGCAGGTTTCGAAGTCGTGGGTGAATATTCCCCCTATAACGGGGCTTCAGTCATTGTGGTAACCAACGATGAGCTCAAGACAAATGCCGGCAAGTCCGAGCATGGTGGTTTTGGTGCTGCCCAACGGGTCGGCATCACGAAAAATGGTGACGATGTCGAGGTTATCTTCACAAATCCGGTTTACATGGCGGCGGCCTATCGAATGGAGGGTGATCTTGCCGGTGTTCGTTCTGCGCTGGACTCGGCCCTCGGCAGCATGCAGGATTTCGGTTCCGAAAAGGATCTCACTGCCAAAGACCTTCGCAAGTACCATTACACCGTCATGATGGAATATTTCGATGATCCCAGTGAACTGGCGGAATACGATAGCTATGAAGCCGGAGTAGCGGCTGTTGAAGCGGGTCTGGCCGCGGGCAAGGGCGGCGCTGCCAAGGTCTACCGTATCGATGTTCCCGGAAAGAAGGAAACCCTCTTTGGCGTGGCATTGAAAGGTACAAACGCGGAGGATTGCAGCGGGGATGAATACATCATGTCACGAATTGACAAGGCAACCCCGCGCTCGACCGCACACCTTCCCTATGAAATCCTGGTGACGGATGATGAAGCCATTGCCTTGTACGCCCGATTCCGTATTGCGATCAACTGGCCCCATCTGCCCATGATGAAGAGCGATACCGGTGCAACCTTCATGAGCATCATGTGTGCTCCCGCTGCTATCGAGGAAGCACTCGAAGAAGTGGCTGGGGGTTAGCTTCCCGGATCGGTGAAATGCATGCCAGGACCCCCGCCTCAGGCGGGGTTTTTTTTGTTTGACAGGCAGGATATCGGGAACCGTGCAAATCTCGGCCGGCGTATCGCAGTCATCTGTGCAGGGTGGTAGAATGCGCAACCGCTTATTGACTTCCGGAATCACAAACCATGGCCTATCAGAATATTGCAATCCCCGGGGAAGGTGAACGCATACAGGTTCAACCGGACCAGAGTCTGTCCATACCCGATAAACCGGTTATCCCGTATATCGAAGGTGACGGAATAGGAGTGGATATTACACCAGTAATGCGCTCCGTCGTTGATTCGGTTGTTACCCGCGCCTATGGTGACAAGCGGAAAATCATCTGGATGGAAATTTATGCCGGAGAAAAGGCCAATCGCGTCTATGGCGCCAATACCTGGTTGCCGGACGAAACACTGGAGGCAATACGCGAATATTCCGTTGCCATCAAGGGGCCACTGACCACACCGGTTGGAGGAGGTATTCGTTCACTGAATGTTGCACTTCGCCAGCAACTGGATCTGTACGTGTGCCAGCGACCGGTCCGTTATTTCGATGGGACGCCCAGCCCCCTGAAAGAGCCTGAAAAAACCAACATGGTGATATTCAGGGAAAACTCGGAGGATATCTATGCAGGGATCGAATGGGAGTCGGGCAGCGAGGACGTGAAAAAGGTGATTCGCTTTTTTCAGGATGAAATGGGCGTCACCAAGATACGTTTCCCGGAAACTTCCGGTATCGGTGTCAAGCCCGTGTCCCGCGAGGGTACGACGAGACTTGTCCGCAAGGCCATACAATACGCCATTGACCAGGATCGCGATTCAGTGACCCTGGTACACAAGGGCAATATCATGAAATTCACCGAAGGGGCCTTCAAGAACTGGGGTTATGAGCTGGCAAAAGAAGAATTCGGTGCCGAGGAACTGGATGGAGGGCCGTGGTGTACCTTCAAGAATCCGGTAACGGGTAAGGAAATTGTAATAAAAGATGTCATTGCGGATGCATTTCTGCAACAAATCCTGCTGCGTCCTGCCGAATACAGTGTGATCGCTACGCTCAATCTCAATGGTGACTATATCTCCGATGCGCTTGCCGCTCAGGTCGGTGGAATCGGCATGGCCCCGGGTGCCAATCTTTCCGATACAGTGGCCGTGTTTGAGGCAACCCATGGCACCGCTCCAAAATATGCGGGCAAGGACCAGGTAAACCCGGGGTCCCTGATATTGTCCGCCGAGATGATGTTACGGCACCTGGGATGGAATGAGGCTGCCGAGTTGATCGTGAAAGGCCTTTCTGGCGCGATAGCCGCGAGAACGGTTACCTACGATCTGGAGAGGCTGATGGAAGGGGCGACCAAGGTCAGTTGTTCCCGTTTTGGACAGGCAATTATCGATCACGCCGGTTCTGCTGCGTGACGCGCCTGATGGGATTGGTGCTGATTGGATGTATCGACTGACTACCGGCCTGGCGGCTGCAAAACCGCCAGGCCATTCACAACTCTAAGGGAATGTCGAGTTTATGTTGCTTGGATCTTCGCCGCTTGCAAGCCTTTGGGGCCTTCCGTTATTTCAAATTCTACCTTTTGTCCCTCATTAAGAGTCTTGTAACCCTCCATCTCAATGGCAGAAAAATGGGCAAATACATCCTCGCCGCCCTCATCCGGAGAAATAAATCCATAACCTTTGGAATTACTGAACCATTTAACTGTACCGATTGTCATAACACTCCTTCCTAGTACTTGACTGTCTGACGGACTGGACACCGTCGTTGTTGTAACCAGGCATACCTGACGGACGCTGTGGGTGTGTGTCGGGTCCCGAGTCAGATATCTCCTCCACCAGTGGCTCTGCATGGCCACATAGCGTCAATTTATATACCTATGATGTAATTAGTCAAGTATGGGTAGGGGCTGCCGATTCTGATGTCGTTACACTTGCGTAAAATATACGGGCAGAATATGGTCTCGTGTAAGGACTGAACGAGTTACCATCGCCATGAATACGGTGTTTCGACAGGGGGAGCGGTCACAGGCTTTTGCCACAATGCGATGAAGTCCCGGGCAGTTAGCATCCTCTGATCTGTACTGGATTGACAGAATGAGGGTAATCGGTGAAGTACATGATATTGATAAAAGGAAAAATTTTAGTAACTGAATCTAACCGGTTTTTGTGTGTCTGACAGGTTAACCGGACTGCCTGACAGTCCTGCAGGAAAAAGTCGGGGGAAAATGACGATTGTCAGAACATTTCCCGTATCTGAAAGACAACGGAGATATATCATTCAAACTCAGCGTCAAGTACAGGAAATTTTACGAGTATCAGCTACAATGGATCCTATGGAACACGATCGGGAGCAGGGCGGTAATGACGGACTCGCACTGCAGGAAGCAAAGCCCAAACTAAAGAAACCACGACTCTACAAGGTGATCCTGGTGAATGATGACTATACACCAATGGACTTTGTTGTCATTCTGCTGGAGAACATCTTTGGCATGAGCAGGGAGAAGGCAACGCAAGTCATGCTGCATGTTCATACCCGGGGCAAGGGAGTCTGTGGTGTTTTCACCTATCAAATTGCGGAGACCAAGGTGGCGCAGGTAAACGATTATTCGCGCCATCATGAACACCCGCTGTTGTGTACCATGGAAGAGGCGTGAAACCGATTATTCGGGGTTAACTGAAATGCTGAGCAAGGACCTGGAATTTACACTGAATCTCGCGTTCAAGGAAGCACGCGACAAGCATCATGAATTCATGACAGTGGAGCATCTGCTGTTTGCCCTGCTTGGCAATCCATCGGCTGTCGAGGTTTTGCGTGCCTGCGGCGCAGATATCGAACAGCTGAAACATGATCTCAGTAATTTCCTGGATGAGACGACACCTCTGTTACCCCCGGACGACAGCCGCGAGACGCAACCGACGCTGAGTTTCCAGCGGGTTCTGCAGAGAGCGGTTTTTCATGTGCAGTCATCGGACAAGAAGGAAGTTACCGGCGCCAATGTTCTGGTTGCCATATTCAGTGAACAGGAATCCCAGGCGGTTTATTTCCTCAACAAATACAATATCACCCGCCTGGATGTTGTGAACTACATCGCTCATGGTATATCCAAGGTTCACGATGACCGGGAAGACAATACACCGGCAGTCGAGGAAGAGTCAGGCCAGGAGTCGACCTCGCGCAACCCGCTGGAAAACTTTGCTTCCAATCTCAACGAAATGGCCGTACAGGGAAAGATCGATCCACTGATCGGCAGGCGCGCCGAGGTAGAACGGACGATCCAGGTATTATGCAGGCGCCGCAAGAACAATCCCCTGTTTGTGGGCGAAGCCGGTGTCGGCAAGACCGCGATTGCCGAAGGGCTGGCCAAAATGATCGTGGATGGCGATGTTCCCGAAGTTCTGAATAACCACACCATCTATTCGCTTGATCTGGGCTCGCTGGTCGCCGGCACAAAATACCGTGGTGATTTCGAGAAGCGTTTCAAGGGAGTTCTGGCGCAGCTGCGCAAGGATGAGGGAGCCATCCTGTTCATAGACGAGATTCATACCATTATCGGTGCTGGCGCCGCCTCAGGCGGGGTGATGGATGCCTCCAACCTGATCAAACCGATGCTGGCTTCCGGTGAACTGAAATGTATCGGTTCTACAACCTATCAGGAATACCGCGGGATCTTTGAAAAAGACAGGGCGCTGGCACGGCGTTTCCAGAAGATCGATATCAATGAACCGACGGTCGAGGAAACCATACAGATTCTGAAGGGCCTCAAATCCTGTTTCGAGACACACCATGATGTCAAATACTCTTTGCATGCCATCAAGGCTGCTGCGGAACTCTCGGAACGATTCATCAATGACCGGCACTTGCCTGACAAGGCGGTAGATGTAATTGACGAGGCAGGGGCCAGCCAGCGGCTGCTCTCGCCCTCGAAACGCAAGAAGACCATTGGAGCGGTGGATATCGAGAATATTATTGCCAAGATGGCCAGGATACCGCCCAAGAGCGTGTCCGCAACCGACAAGGATTGCCTGCAGAATCTGGAGCGGAATCTGAAAATGGTCGTCTTTGGTCAGGACGATGCGATCGATTCACTCGCGGCTGCGATCAAGATGTCGCGTGCCGGGCTGGGGCATGAACAAAAGCCGATCGGTTCCTTTCTTTTTACCGGCCCCACCGGCGTCGGGAAAACCGAGGTAACCCGGCAACTGGCACAAATCATGGGTCTGGAACTGGTCCGCTTCGACATGTCGGAATACATGGAGCGACACACGGTATCCAGGCTGATCGGCGCACCCCCCGGTTATGTAGGGTATGACCAGGGTGGCCTGATGACAGAGGCGATCAACAAGAATCCGCATGTTGTCTTGTTGCTGGATGAGATCGAGAAGGCGCATCCGGATGTATACAACCTGTTGCTCCAGGTGATGGATCACGGGACCCTTACGGACAACAATGGCCGGAAGGCCGATTTTCGGAATGTGGTTATTGTTATGACGACCAATGCCGGAGCGGAGGCCATGAGCCGTCCCTCG
This sequence comes from Pseudomonadota bacterium, assembly GCA_029287615.1. GTDB lineage: Bacteria > Pseudomonadota > Gammaproteobacteria > UBA9214 > UBA9214 > JARFQV01. The sequence goes on from JARFQV010000086.1 coordinate 12,571, forward strand.
ATCGGTTTTACCCAGCAGGATCATTCTTCAGATGGTATGGAAGTGGTGCGCAAGCTCTTCAATCCGGAGTTTCGCAACCGTCTTGACGCCATTATCCAGTTTGAACCCCTGGATGCGGTGGTTATTTCCCGGGTGGTCGATAAATTCCTGATCGAGCTGGAGAGCCAGTTGCAGGAAAAGAATGTCATCATGGAGGTCGAACCCGCTGCACGCCAGTGGCTTGCCGAACATGGATATGATCCGAAGATGGGCGCCAGACCCATGGCAAGGGTAATCCAGCAACACATCAAGAAACCACTGGCCGAGGAGCTATTGTTTGGTCAACTGGAAAGCGGTGGGAAGATACGAATTTGCGTGGAAGATGGTGATCTGTCCTGCGTCATCGAGGAAGAAGAGGGCGTTCACTGATCTTCCCTGCCTGGCGCATGCGGGCCGTGCGCACAGGAATTAACGGGCGCGATAGGTAATTCGACCCTTGCTCAGATCATAGGGTGTCAATTGCACGGTCACCTTGTCGCCACGCAGAATGCGAATATAGTGCTTGCGCATCTTGCCTGAGATATGGGCGGTGACCACATGGCCGTTCTCCAGTTCCACGCGGAACATGGTATTGGGGAGGGTCTCGATTACCGTCCCTTCCATTTCTATGTGTTCTTCCTTTGCCATACTGTTCTCAATATCCAGAGTTGTTATAAACGTCCCATTATACCTGTTCACAGCGCTGTCTGGAATCTATCTGTTTCGGCGGGTATTTCTATATTTTTAGTCCCGGATCAAATTTCCATGGGCTGACAGGCGCATTGCTGGAGCATCCCTGTTGCAGGATATTGATGAATTGCGGACGTCTGATCGTTCTGGCGCCAAGGCTGGCCAGATGTTCGGAATGTACCTGGCAATCGATTAGCGGGAATCCCCATGTCTCCAACTGGCGCACCAGGTGTACAAATGCCACCTTGGATGCGTCGGGTTGCTGTGCAAACATCGATTCACCATAAAAAATTTTCCCGATCGATACACCATATAGTCCCCCTGCGAGCCTGCCTTCCTGCCAGGTTTCGATGGAATGGGCAATTCCCATTGCATGGAGTTCCGTGTAGGCCGCGGCCATTTCCGGTGTTATCCAGGTGCCGTTATCGCCTTTCCTTGGCTTTGCGCAGGCTGCGATTACATCTTCGAATGCCTGATCCATGGTAACCAGGTAGTCCTTGCGACGCAGCTTTTTGGTGAGGCTGTGCGAGACTTTCAGTTCTGCGGGGAACAGCACGGAACGGGGGTCGGGGGACCACCAGAGAATCGGCTGGCCACTGCTGTACCAGGGGAAAATGCCGTGCCGGTAGGCATGGATCAGGCGTTGGGGAGAGAGGTCGCCCCCCATGGCCAGCAGGCCATCCGGGTCCTGCATGGCATGTTCGACATCCGGAAAGTCCAGATCCTGTTCGTCGGGGTCAATCCAGTAAGGTACGTGCATGTTCCTGACAAGTTATTCTCCGGGGCCGGATCGATTCGTTATGAAACCAGGTTGGGAGTGCCGGTATACCCGTAGTTGTGCTCATGGTGTCCTGTGGTGGATATCGGCATCCATTCATGGCTTTACAGTCGTTTCGCTGTGAGCCCGGAATCAGTTCGTGATCTTACCGTTTGGCGAACAACCGGAATCGACCGGGTCCAGGGCGTCACGGTAGGGGGAACGGTCCATCATTTCGGTTCGATAATCCAGTATTGCGTCATGCTCGTGCTGCAGATAACGGTGAATTGCCTCGCGAAACTGTTCGTCCGCAATCCAGTGTGCTGACCAGGTCAGGGTTGGCAGAAATCCCCGGCTTAGCTTGTGTTCCCCCTGGGCGCCCGGTTCGAACCGGGATAACCCGTGCCGTATGCAGTAATCGATTCCCTGGTAATAACAGGTTTCGAAGTGCAGGCTGTTGTGATACTCAAGGCAGCCCCAGTGTCGCCCGTAGAATGTGTCGGTGCCACGAAGATTGATGGCGCCGGCAACTGGTTCACCATGCCGGTAGGCAAAAACGAGGATAACCTCATCACCCATTGTCCGGCTGATCTCCCGGAAAAATTCCAGTGTCAGGGTCGGGATGCCCGATTTTCTTTCAAAGGTACTACAGTAGAAGTAATGCATAATCTGCCATTGCACATCCGTTGCCTCTGCACCCGTAATGATACGCATCTCGATTCCAGCGTCCCGAACCTGGCGACGCTCCCGCCGTATCTGTTTGCGCTTTTTCGAACTCAGGTCAGCCAGGAAATCCTCGAAGTCTGTGTAACCCTGGTTGTGCCAGTGGAAATGGCAGCCGGTGCGTCGCATAAATCCGCGCTCAACGAGGTCTTTCGTGTCCTCGTCCGATGTGAACAGGTAGTGTACCGATGAAAGCCCTGCGTCTGTGGCAGTCTCAAGAATGTTCTTGATCAGCATCCTCGCCACTATGGCGCGATCTGCCAGCGGATTAACGAGTAACCGCGGACCATTTGCCGGTGTGTAGGGAATGGCTGCCACCATTTTGGGATAATAGCGCCTTCCCGTGCGTTCGAAGGCATCGGCCCATGCCCAGTCGAAAACGAATTCACCATATGAGTTGGTCTTGAGATACATCGGAGTTGCGCCAAGGACGGTACCGGAATCATCCTGCAGGATTTGATGCCGCGGGATCCATCCCGTCTCCTCCCCGACACAGCCATGCTGCTCCAGCGCAAGCAGGAATTCATGTTTCAGAAAGGGATTGTTCGAGCCTGCGGCCTGGTTCCATTGTAGCGGATTGATGCCGTCTATCTGATCAAGGGTGAAAACTTGCATGAGCCGGTAGTAGCGGGTTCAGGCTCGGCACAGGTTGGCGGGGCTAGCCCTTCGCCATCTGCGCATCAAGATAGCTTTCTGCATCCAGGGCGGCCATGCAGCCGGCGCCGGCAGAGGTTACTGCCTGCCTGTAGATATGATCCCCGACATCACCAGCGGCGAAGACGCCGGGGATACTGGTGGA
>JARFQV010000164.1 GCA_029287615.1 Pseudomonadota bacterium
CAGCAGCTCTGCTGCTTCTGCTGATCAACCGCTCATCCCCGAGTTTCTGAGCCGCGTCAGTCTCTACGATCGACCCGAGATCCAGAAAGGCTTTGTATTACAGCAGCAGGGCTGGAGCGAGGCCGCGCTACTGCTGGAAAATATTCGCTGCCCGGCCTGCCTGTGGCTGAATGAAAAACATCTGCGCAGTCTGTCCGGGGTGATTGATGTTCATATCGATGATGTCACCCAGCGTGCACGTGTGCGCTGGAACCCGGACATCATTCAACTCAGCGAGATTCTTACCGCCATAGCTGATATCGGTTACATAGCCCACCCCTACGATGCTTCCCGCGGTGAATACCTGCAGAAACTACGTCGCCATCGAAGCACCGAGAAGCTGATATTTGCCGGCGCAGTCGGCATGCTGGTGATGAATTTCTCGCTTGCTACATACTTCATGATTGAGCCTGATGCATCGGGACAGCTGCCGTTATGGGTCATTATCGGTCGCTGGACCAGCCTGGTGCTGTCGACGATGATCATGGCGTATTCCGGGCAGGAGTTTTTTGCCGGTGCCTGGAATGATATCCGCAATCGTCGCCTGGGCATGGATACTCCCGTAGTGCTTGGCCTGACAGCGGCCTATAGCGGCAGCCTCTATACCACGATAACCGGTCATGGCGAGGTCTATTACGATTCGATTGCAATGTTTGTTTTTTTCCTGCTATTGGCGCGCCGCTTCGAACTTGGCGGAAAACTCATAGCAGCAGATCATCTTGAAAGGCTTGCACGTGTAATTCCTGGAACTGCACAACGTGTTGATGAAGAGGGTGTACAGCATAGTGTTGCAGTTGAGGAACTGCTACCAGGAAACCTGCTACGCCTGGTACCAGGCGAGACAGTTCCCGTTGATGGAGAGATCAGCAGCGGTATCAGCAGTTTTGATGAATCACTGCTGACAGGAGAATCGAATCCCGTACTGAAACAGATTGGGGACAGTGTGGTCGCCGGATCCGTCAATGGTGACCAGCCTGTCATCGTCCGCGTCACCAAAACGATGCAGGCATCGGCACTGAGTGAAATACGCCAGCAAGTCGATTATGGATTGGAACAACGCCCACGTTACGCAGAGCTGGCGGAACGTGTAGCGAGTGTGTTCGTTGCCGTCATCCTGCTGATTGCTGTTGCAACGGCTCTTTTCTGGTACCTGTCCGGCTCGGAAAACTGGTTGCCGAGTACGATTGCCGTGTTGATCGTCACCTGTCCCTGCGCCCTGGCACTGGCGACGCCAGTGGCGTTGACGGTGAGTGCGGGTCGCCTGATTAAACTTGGCATTCTGCCACTAAGCATGACTGCTCTGGATGTACTGGCTAAGTGTGACTATTTTGTCTTCGATAAGACAGGCACCCTGACGGCAGGAACGCCCCGTCTTGTTAAAGTGATGACCATGCCTGGTATGGACGAAAGACAGGCAATGCAGTACGCAGCTGCCATTTCTGCAGATTCGGAACACCCGATAGCCCGCGCATTGCGGAATGTTGATAGACCGGCGCAAGTAGTCACGAAGGACATCAGGAACATACCCGGTGCTGGAATCAGTGCCACTATCAATGACAGCGAATGGCGGTTTGGCAAGCAGGAATATGCCGTCAGCGCGGAGTTGGTGAATGCAGAACTACAGGCACAAATCGATGCCAGCCGGGCAAAAGGCCAGACAGTATCCCTGTTGTCCAATGCTCAGAAAGCTCAAGCCATCTTCATTTTTGAAGACCCGATTCGCCCGGGCATAGAACAGATGCTGCAGGGCCTTAACGACTCATCTATCTCACATTTTTCTATTCTCAGCGGTGATGCAGAAAGCACTGTAATGAGCATTGGTAAACAGCTGGGTATCGATGATTGTCATGGTGGAATGATCCCGCAAGAAAAGCTCGCATGGATCGCATCGAAGCAGGCAGAAGGATACCGGGTTGCGATGTTCGGCGACGGCATAAATGATGCGCCGGCGCTGGCAGCCGCTGATGTGTCTATCTCGTTTTCTGCGGCGACTGACCTGGCGAATGTCAGTAGCGATTTTGTGATTCTTGGCAAGGACGCCAGTGTGCTGGCAGAAGCACGTACCCTGGCAACCAGGACACGGCGTAACATCATGCAGAATTTTTCATGGGCCGCAGCCTATAATTTTACCGCTGTACCGTTTGCAGCACTCGGAATGATTCCTCCCTGGGGGGCTGCAATCGGTATGTCACTCAGTTCACTTTTCGTAGTCACGAACGCCTTGCGCCTGAGGTCTGGCAAGACCTAATAGGCTATATAAATTTAAGCCGGGACCAAATTCATCAGCAATAGCTAGTGGTTATACAGTGTCGTATTCAGCCCTGTTATTGAAGAAAGGCTAACTATTGAAATCTCGATATCGAAGAGCCGTCATTTCTGAGGCAGATGACCAACCTTGACCAGGATTAATGTATCTTCATCTTCAACATATGGGGTATGCTCACTCAGGTGTGGGCTGCGTAGCCAGGAGCCGGCTGGGTATTTTCCATGCTCGTCACAAAAGGTGCCTTCCAGCACAACAATCTCCTCACCGCCCCAATGCCTGTGCGGCTGGAAGACTTCGTTGGCGGGCCAGTGGACCAGTGCAGTGTGCTCTCCCTGGTATTCGTGTAGTGGTAATACTTTGAGCCCACCAATACCAGGACGCCATTGCTGTTGCTCTGGACGCAGTTCTACTGTTGCGTCATCTCCGTCCGCAAACTGGTTAAGCTTGACGAATATCGTACAGCCTTCACGGGAAAACGAGGTATGTCGACTACCCGCTGGATTTCGCAGATAGGTGCCAGCCGGGTAATCACCGTTTTCATCCGAGAATGTGCCTTGCATGACGTATATCTCTTCACCCTGTGGATGGTCGTGAAGAGGAAAGCTGGCACCGGCATCAAAGCGTACAAAGCTGCTGACATGGCCCGACTCTTCAGCTTCGCGCTCCAGCTTTATTCGTGCTACTCCATCGGCAGGACTGTGGACCCAGGACTGTGTGCCTGCGGCAACTACGGCTACCTGATCAAAGTTCATGTTGAGAATGAGTCGCTCTCCTCATTAAATCCAGGATGTAAATTTAATTTAGGCCAGACATTATGTGCAGCAGCAATACTTATTAATATTCGCGAATATTAATTTCACCAGGTGTCGATTTAGTCGAGAGGAATACGTATTTTCTGCCCCGGATAGATTTTGTCCGGGTCCTCGATGACATCCTTGTTCGCTTCGAATATTCGTGTATATTGACTGAAATCCCCATAGAACGTTTTTGCAATGCCAGACAGGGTGTCACCACTTTTGATTTCGTAGAAATCTATCTTTTCAATTGCGGGTTCATCCGCCTGCGGCACTGGATAGGTAAGCGCATCAGCTGTCACCTGGGCGACTCCTTTGACATTGCCGGCAAGAAGAATTGCCTGGTCATGATGTTGCTGGTTCATACATTCGCCACAAAGTGTCACAGTGCCATCATCAAACTCTACCGAGAGGTCTTTGATGGGTGTCAGTTTCATCGACAGCATTTCTTCAATATTGTCAGCGGCTACATCATCACGATCGAAGAC
>JARFQV010000172.1 GCA_029287615.1 Pseudomonadota bacterium
TATTACAGCAAGATAGGGTGGTCAGAATGATTCTTGCATGTATAGTCTGGATAGTACCAAACCGTTCCTAATGGCCATGCCCCAATATCCAACCAGTTTGACGACCGCTCTGTGCCTATTGATGCTTTTCTGGTTTCAGAACGGGCACGCATCCTCGTGGCCGGAGCCGGCGGACATGCGCGAGGCCGGCATTCGCTATGAGCACGGTCAGGGTGTGGACCAGGATTATTCTCGGGCCTATGAACTCTATTGCGTTGCGGCCCTCCAGGGTGACAGCGAGGCGGCCTTCAACCTGGGCATGATGAACGTGAATGGCCATGGTGTGAAGACAGACCATGCGATAGCGGCCTACTGGTTCCGGCATGCGGTCGACAAGGGGGTTGCGGAAGCGGGCCCGTTGCTGAAACAGCTGGGTGAGGTCGCCACAGAGCAGGATCCCGTTTGCCCCTTGCCCGAGGCCTCGGTTGTACCGGACCGGACCCTGATCAAGAAATGGGTGAAACTGGTCGCCCCCGAATACGGGGTCGATGCGAGGCTGGTACACGCCGTGATCCTGGTAGAGTCCGGGTTCAATCCCCGTGCCCATTCAAACAAGGATGCGCGTGGCCTCATGCAACTCCTTCCTTCCACGGCAAAGCGGTTTGGTGTGGAGGATATTTGGGATCCGGTCCAGAATATCAGGGGGGGAGTCAGCTACTTGCGCTGGTTGATCGAGCATTTTGACGGCAGGCTTTCCCGTGTGCTTGCCGCGTACAATGCCGGAGAGCATGCCGTTGAAAAATATGATGGAATTCCGCCCTACCGGGAAACCAAGAAGTATGTGCGTCGCATCCTGATCCTGTACCGGCGCTATCGGCATCCGGTTGATCCGATTCCGATCAGTGAGGCCGGTATTACCGTCGCGGTGGATAAGGGCAGTTCTGCGGTGATGTGACCGTTTTTCCCGGACATTCAAAAAAACGCTACGGGTTGCGCCAGCCCAATCCTTCAACCCTCAGCCTGTAAATCATACCGGTCTGTACCCAGTACCGGTTCGAAACGATTTTTGACCTGGATTCCGGTCGGCTCGAGTTGACGGATCAATCGTTTCCACAGGGTGCGGAGATCAGTGCCAAATATGGTGTTCGTATCGCCTTCTATTACATGCCAGCTGCCACGATCGATTTCCTCTGCCAGCTGCCCACGGCCCCACCCGGCGTGTCCCAGATAGAAGTGCAGTTCGTTCCCCGGCTTTTCATCGTTGAGCATCTTGTTCATGATGCGGCGATCCATGCTGAGGTAAACGTTGTTGTCGATCTTGTCTACCAGGGGTGACTCCTTCGTATTCCGGATCAGCATGATGATCCTTGAAAGCCCTACCGGGCCACCGAAGTAGATTGCGTGCGAATCTCCGGCTTCATGATCGATATTTTCAACTGCTTCGGACAGTCTGATGCCAATCGGCCGGTTGATGATCACCCCCTGTGTGCCATCCTCATCATGATGGAGGAGGTAAACGACGGTCCGCATGAAGTTGTAGCCGGTGAGACTGCGGCGGGCGACCAGGAACCTCCCGGTGGCGGGCTCAAGCAGGGGAGAGCTCCCGATTCGGGGTGATATGGATGCCTGATGGACAGGGTCCCCTGCAACGGCTCGCCCCCCCATGAACAGGGTCCATACCATGCCCGCTATAATCAGTACCCGACTCGTACCCATAACACCAAGTGTAGCTGCCTGTCGCCACGGTTCCAGTCCAGCTTCAAATATAAACAGAAAATCCGTTACTTACTCCAGGATTTTTCCCCGCAGCGCCTTTTTTCTGCCATGCAAGCTCTTGCGATCAAGGCGTTTTTTCTGCGATCCGCGGGTAGGTCGTGTAGCCTTGCGCGTCTTGGGAGAAAGCATTGCGCGGCTGACCAGTTCCCGCAATCGGGTGAGGGCATCTTCCCGATTTTTGTCCTGGCTTCGATATCGACCGGCCTTGATAATGAGCACGCCATCCTTGTTGATGCGCCGGTCCCTTAGTTTCAGGAGGCGTTGCTTGCAGGGTTCCGTAAGGCTGGATGACGGTATATCGAAACGGAGGTGAACCGCCGTTGAAACCTTGTTGATATGTTGTCCACCGGCGCCCTGTGAACGGATCGCGCTGATCTCTATTTCCCGGTCAGGGATATTGATACGATGCAAAGGGCCAGGCATCTTCATATGCTTTCTGTTGGTTGCAACGGGGGCGCAATCAGAGCGAACCGGGTCATGGTTGATATCGTATATCAACGATCAGGTAGACAATATTGCCTCCCGGGGCCTGAACCGTTGCTTCTTCATCCTGTGATTTTTGCATCAATGCCATGGCCATGGGTGAGTCCATGCTGATCCAGTTCCGGTCCTGGTCGAACTCATCCGGCCCGACAATGCGATAGGTGACATTCCGTCCCTTGTCGTCCTCCAGGGTTACCCAGGCACCGAAAAAAACCCGGTCCGGATTCGTTGGCGGTCCGGTGACTACCCGGAGATCCGGAAGGCGTTTCTGCAGGTAGCGGATCCTGCGGTCGATTCCGTGCAGCTCTTTCTTGCGGTAGATGTATTCGGCATTTTCCGACCGGTCCCCTTCTGCAGCGGCAGCAGCCAGTGCCCTGGTTACTTCCGCGCGATGCTTCCAGAGGGCCTTAAGCTCTTCCTCCAGTGCATTATATCCTTCCCGGGTGATGTAGGGGGAGGATTTCGGAACCGGTGCTCGATAACGTCCCATTGCTGTTTCCGGATACTGCCTGCGTAGTGTTAAAAGGCCCTGGGGAGTATGAATACCATACCATCCAGTGCGTATCTCCAGCCAGAATGCCTGTATTCCTGCAGGGGAGTGAACCGTGATAGCGATCACGGCGCTCACGGCAGACACGCTATAGTCTTTCCATACAGGCACGGATTCATTCTGCAGACGAGGTGATCAAATGGTGATGAACGGGAAGAAAAAGGGCGTCGGGCAAGTCCTGTTGCGGAAAATAGCGGCCCTGGCAGATAACATCGCCCATGCCTGCCCCCGTTGGTATCTCGTCCTTCTCACATGCCTGGCGCTGTGCGGTTATGCCTGCATCCTGTTATTCCCGGTATTGACGCTGGTCGGGGCCGGTATTCTGTATGACGGGTTTTTCGGACAGGGAGAGGTTGCAGGGGATGGCCTGATGGTCTGGTTGCTGGTGGTTCTGCTCAGTGCGATTACCAGTTACCGGCTGATACGTATGAGGCTGCCGCTTCCCGTCGGAGGCAGACTAACCGCGGTTACGTCCCCGAGACTGTTTGGCCTGGTTCGTGAACTGGTATCCCATTACAAAAGACCCGGGATTGACCGGATCATTGTTTCGGGCCAGTACCGGCTGGATGTAGTAAAGACACCCGTCTGGTTCCTGCCTGTCTGGTCGAAAAATACACTGGTGATCGGATTGCCGGTCCTGCAGAGTCTGTCACCCCGTTCTTTCCGTTGTGCTGTTGCGCGCAGGTTGGGACAATTCTCGAGGAAGGGCAACATGCTGGGAAACTGGCTGTATCAGTTACAGGATGTATGGTGGCAGTACCTGGGCGCCTTCTCGTCCGGAAAGGGAATTGCTTATCAGCCACTGCGGTTGCTCTTCTCCGTATATGCACCCTTGTATGATGCGGTATCGGCACCGGCCATGTGCAGGGATGAACTGGCCGCAGACCGTTACGCCCTGGAGACCAATGACGATTGGGATCTGCTGGAGATGATCTGTGCTGAGGCGGTGACCAGGATCTTTCTGGAGAGGAAGTACTGGCCTTCAATTTGGCATAGGGTACAGCTCGATCCGAAAACCGTGCCGATGCCGTATTCCAGAATGACACCCGTACTCAGGGCGAGGCTTTACCATGGCGACCTTGACCGGTGGCTGGGGATGGCAACTCAACCGGAAGCCCGCGGCGATCGTTCTGTACCGGCATTGCGCGAGCGGATCGAGAATATAGGGCACATGAAGTGCGTACTCCCCCGAATGCCGGAAAAGGCAGCGGCCGGGTATTTCCTCGGTGCCGGTTGCAAGGGCATAGTCAGTGAAACAGACCGGCGGTGGTACCAGTCGGTTATCAACAGGAAGAAAAGGGCCGGAAAAAGATCCGGACTACAGGGCGCGGGTTCCTTGCTTGCCAGGATGGTCAGGTCTCTGAAGAAACAGCATCAGGACCTGTGTTATGAACAACTCAGTAGCAGCCTCTGCTCCACCATTATGAGGTAGTCATCGGTAAAGGATATGCCATCTTTCGCGAAGACACGAGGATGGCATGACCGGTATGCAATTATTGATTATCGGTTTTGGGCAGGCTTATCCGCCAGCATTGATGAATTTTGCGGTTCCGTTCAAAGTCTGCCGGGATTGTCGACGGGGTGATATCCTCGATCTGTAAACCGGACAGCGCATCATGGTCCATCCTGAAGCGTTGCCGGTTATTGGCAAAGATCAGTATCCCGCCGGGCTTCAGTAACCGGATGGTTTGATGTATCAGTGTGGCATGGTCGCGCTGAACATCAAAGGTTCCCTCCATCCGGCTGGATGTGGAGAAACTCGGGGGATCCAGGAAGATCAGTCCGTACCGATGCGGGTCTGTGGTTTTCTTGAGCCATTCCAGGCAGTTTGCCCGGATATACCGGTGCTGACTGCCAGCCAGTTTGTTCAGCTGCATATTGCGGCGTGCCCATTCCAGATAGGTATTCGACATGTCCACCGTGGTCGTGGTGCGCGCCCCGCCAGCGGCGGCGTATACAGTTGCCGTACCGGTATAGGCGAACAGGTTGAGGAAATCCTGACCGTCGGATAGTTTCTCCAGCAGTCTTCTCGTGATGCGGTGATCGAGGAACAGGCCGGTATCCAGGTAGTCCTCGAAATTGACCAGGAAGTGGTGTCCTCCCTCGGGGACCTCGTGGAAATGCTTGCTGGCCGAGAGTTTCCCGTACTGGGATTTCCCCCTCTGTTTCTGGCGTATCTTGAAAAACAGCTGGTCCTCCGGAACCTCCAGTACCTCAAGCACCACGCCAAGGGCCTCACGCAATCGTATCCGCGCCTTGCGGGCATCGACACTCTTTGGTGCCTCGTATTCCTGTACATGCACCCAGCGCTTGTTAGCTTCGTAGACATCAACGGCAACGGCATATTCGGGCAGGTCGGCATCATACAGGCGGTAGCAGCTGATACCTTCCCGCTGCAGCCAGCGCCGAAGATGTTTCTGCCTTTTCCGCAAGCGGTTGGAAAACATCGTGGCGCCCTCACCGCGTGTCCCTGCCGGTAAGGGAGCTGGTGTCCGCCTGCTGGAGAGATACCGCTCCGGTTTGATCTCCAGGTGCAGCAGCTTGCAGGGAATCGGTCCGTTGTAAAGATTGTGTACCCGGGTGGCCTGAAGCCCCAGTCTCTTGCCAAGCGGTGGATTACCCGTGAAAACTGCCGCACGCCAGCCCTGGAACTGATCTTTCAGGGTATTGCCCAGTCTTGTATACAGCGCCGGCAGATCGGTATCGGCACCCAGGCGTTCACCGTAGGGCGGGTTGGCGATCAGCAGTCCGTGGTCATCCGGACGTGCGGGTGCGCAGTCTTCCAATTCCCGTTTCTCGATATGCAGCCGGCCATGCAATCCTGCCTGTTCGACATTCATCAGGGCTGCTCGTACGGCGGTCGGGTTGTGATCATATCCACGTATGGAGGGCAGCTGCAGCAGACCCTGTTCCCTTCGTGATCCGGCCTCTTCCAGCAGCAGGTCCCATGCGGCGGGATCATGCTGTTTCCAGGCAGGAAAACCCCAGTAGGCGCGCAAGAGTCCGGGTGCAATATCGGCGGCCATCAGCGCTGCCTCGATGGGGAGGGTACCCGAGCCACACATGGGATCGACCAGGGCACCACCACCTGATGCGATTTCCGGCCAACCGGCCCGGACCAGGATAGCAGCTGCCAGGTTTTCCTTCAGTGGGGCGGACAGGCCTTCCTCACGGTACCCGCGACGGTGCAGGGAATCTCCCGACAAGTCCAGGCTGATGGTCGCTTCATCCTTCAGCAGGTAGGCATTGATGCGGATATCGGGGCGCGTGGTCAGTACGGACGGTCTGCTGCCGGTTCGTTCGCGCAGCTGGTCAACGACAGCATCCTTGACGCGCAGAGCGCCATAGTGGGTGTGAGTGATGGCGGATCGCGAGGAATGAAATTCAACGGCAATGGTATTCTTCGCATCCAGGTGCTCATACCATGGTATGGATCGGACACCCTCGTAGAGTTCATCTGCAGTGGATGCCGGGAAGCGTGCCAGAACCAGCAGAATCCGGTTGGCAATGCGTGACCAAAGGCAGGCACGGTACGCGCAGGACAGGGGTCCCCTGAAGGCCACACCGGCCCGTTTTTCGGTGACGGATTCTGCCCCCAGGCTCTGCAATTCCGCTGCCAGCAGGGATTCCATGTTCTTTGGTGTGCTGGCGAATAGTTGATAGCTGGTCACGGGATTGCGGTACAGGGCCCTGCATTGTTACAGTGCGTTCCAGCGTGGTACACGCGCAGCGAACTACCGTTCCTGACGGCCTTCGTTCCGTACTGTTTCGGGGGATTGTTCAGTATCATGTCCTGGTCGGCCGGACGATGACCGGGCAGCTTGCAGATGATGACGGATCCATACATGGCGGATCACCGGGACACATATACTGCCGCCCGGGACACGAATGCCGAGGATACATGAACTGGCTGGTCTATATCATCCTGTGTACGGACGATACACTCTACACCGGTATAACGAATGATATCAAAAGACGGCTGGTACAGCATAGCGGGCGTGCCGCAGGGGCCCGGTATTTCCGCGCTCGCAAACCGGTCCGGGTAGTCTACATCGAGCGTGGCCACACCCGCAGTTCCGCAAGCAGAAGAGAGGCGGTGATCAAGAAGATGCGGCGTTCCGACAAGGAGAGGCTGATCCTGTCGGAGGGTAACGAAATTCACGACTGCATTGCGGAGTGAGGATCATGCATCACACAAGTCCCGCCAGGCAGGATGCTCGTGGATGATCCCCAGCGCCTTTTCCAGGAGGCTCCTTCCCGGTTCCATGCGATGCCACGTGGATGCCCCCGATGGGTGGGGCAGGGGAACCAGATCGGTCCCTGATTCCTTCAGGGAAAGCCGGTGTTTTCTGCCAACGACGTCTGCAAGCCTGTCAATCTCCAGGAAGCGGCTGATGGCCAGTTTGCCAACGGGCAGGATGAGTGCGGGTTTCAGCAACTCCAGTTCGGCATCGAGCCAGGGTGCGCAATTGGCGATCTCCTGGCGATTCGGGACACGGTCTCCCCCTTTCGGGTTTTTGCCCGGAAAGCAGCGGCATACCGCCGCCATGTAGACTCGCTGGCGAAAGGCATCCTCTTCCAGCCCGATCCGGTTGAACCAGCTGAACAGGGTCTTGCCTGCAGTCCAGGCAAAAGGGCGCCGGATCACCAGCTCCCTGGTGCCGGGTGCCTGACCCACCAGGAGTACGCGGGACGGTACCGGGTTGCCCGTGACTGGCTGGCCCTGCATGTCCGGGCAGCGGGCGCATTTTCGCAGCCGTATCTGGTGTTGCCTGATTCGCTGGAGGGAGGTGGCCATGTACTACTGTTGTAGGTTAACGAATGAGTTGTCTGTAATCGCAGGACAGAAAGCCGTGTATCGTTGGGAACGGCACGCGCTCTCCAGGCTAGCGATTCGGGAACTGTCCGTAACTTCCTTGCCGTTTATAGCCCCTGGATGGCTTTTTGGTTTGATCAGCGTCCTCGACGGGGGGCTCTTCAGCCTGCTGGAGTGGCTGGCTGTGTTGCGGTGCCTCTGCGCGGTGCCCGCGTGTTTCTTCCGGTGTGATATAGCCATCACCATCGAGGTCTATCGCATCGAATTGTTCCCGGGCCGGTGCGGTGAATTCCTGCAGGTCGATTCTGTCGTCCCCGTTTGAATCCAGTCGTTGCAGATAGGCCTGGCTTTCGTCTGCCCCGTTATTGTCCACATTGCCGGCATGGGCGGCTGTCGTGGCAGTTAGTCCAAGCAATAGTATGGAAAGGGTTTTCTGCATGTGGATTTCCTCTGGTTGAGCGGTCTATCGTAAACCCGATCGATTCTGCAGTCACCCCGCGTCCTGCCGACTGTAAAACGGCCGGATGCGACGACAGGTGGTAGTGCGGAAAATTGACACTCATTTATGTGCGTCAAGGTCTCATTTATTTGCTAAAGTCAATACAGGGGAACCGCGACCCCGGCAAACTATTCGTTACGGTACACGGGATACACTATCTACCGAAGCAGGGGAGGAAAAATATGACCGACACTATGAACGATATCATGCATCCAGGTGGAGAGTCCGGATCGAATCCGGACTTCCCCAATTCTCCGGATGGCTGGACACGGGAGACGGCAGCCGACCGTGCCAGCCAGGAAGGCCTCGAGCCTGGTGACGATCACTGGGCCGTTGTGCGCGCCTTGCAGGAATACAATGCCAGGCACGCGGAGGGCGGGATCAATGTGCGGGAACTGCATGATGCACTGGATGAAAAGTTTCATGACAGGGGGGGCATGAAATACCTCTACGAATTGTTTCCCGGAGGTCCGATCAGTCAGGGGTGCAGGCTGGCAGGCATCGAGGCGCCGCCCGGAAGCACCGATACCGGCTTCGGTAGCGTACGCTAGGTGCCGCGGTCAGTTCCGCTATGCCGTACGGAAGCGGGTCAGTTTGACAAACGCGATCGCCGCCATGGGCAGGATCAGGGACAGTGAAGTCACCGTGATGAGCAGGACTCCCAGTTCACTGTAGTCGGCGGGCGTGCTGACCAGGCCGGTCGAGTGGTCCTTGACCTCGCGAGTTACCGTGAATGCCTGATTCAGGTACTTGGTGCCTAGCTGTTGAAGGGAAAGGGCCAGATTGGTAAAGGAGGCCATGACCGCGAAAAAGGTGGCCTTGAGGCGAGCAGGCGCAGAGTTTGCAATCCAGGCCAGCATCGGAATCATGGCGATCTGTCCCAGCGGTGACTCGAGGGCGGTGTCGATCAGGGCAATGAAGCGGGCATCAACGACTCCACCGGTATGGGCGGCAGTCCATTCGTGCAGGCCGTAGTACATGCCAAGTATCGGGAGGCTGAGCAGCGTGCTGGCAATGGTCAGAAATCCGACCACGTAGGCAATCGATCTTTCGGCCATGAAGCGCCGGAAGATGAACATCCCGAACAGCGTCAGTGTACCGCCGATCAGCGACAGGATAGACAGGAAATGCTGGTCGAAACCCAGGTCGTCGATCATCCACCAGGTAGATCCGGCGCCGGGTCCGGGTACGGCGCGAAAAACGAAGATTACGATGGCGGTGCCGACGAGTGTATTGCGCGCGTGCGGTTCGAGTTCCCGTACCAGCCGGCTCATCAGGAACAGAATGATCGACATGGAACCGAAAAAGATGATTTCCTGATTGTAGGGGATATCGGAGAGGCCGATCGATATGGTGAAGACCACGAACACCAGGCTGCCCCCCAGGATCCACCAGTTCGGTTCCGGCGCCTCGGCATGTACCGCCATCATTTCATGCACCTGCGCATGACTGAATCCCTTGCCCAGCAGGCGTCGGCTGTCGCGGACCCGCAGGATACTGGCGAAGCCCACCCCCATGACCGATATGACCGGGATGACCAGTGCCATGGTATAGATGGCCTGGTAAATTCCCGCCTTGGCCGCCTGCGGCAGGGTCTCGACATCAGAGAACATGTACAGATTGACCAGGGCCACCAGAACGGTACCGCTGATGATTGCGACACGCCCGAGCGTCTGCATGGTGGTGTGCATCAGTTTGCGGATATCATCGCCGAAAGGTCTGCCCTCGGCATCCACGACCGGTACGGCCTCGACTGTCATGGCGTCCGCGACCACATCCTGGATAACGTATCCGACTGGTGACAACAGGGTGCTGATTACAAACCATGCCTCGACGGGCAGGATCTCCCGCATCATACCGGTATGGCCTATCAGGCCGATCATGATGGCAAGACTGCAGGCAATCAGCCCGGCGCCGATAAAGACCAGTATTCCCTTCCAGCGCCAGATCAGGTCCACGAGGTGTCCGAGTGGCATCTTGAGCGCCCAGGGGATGCCCGCCCAGAAACCGAGCGCAGCAAGGAATTCCGCGGACAGGCCCAGGTACTCCTTGACAAAAAACGTGCCAACGATACCTGTGAGGCCGGATACTCCGGCCGCAATATAGACCATCAACGGAGGCAGGTAACTGAGCCGCAGTTCGCGGCCAAGTTCCAGGATATTCCGGTCAATCCAGTGGTAGATAACGGTTAGCATTCCGGGTCCGGTTCTTGTTGCTTGTGATCACAGTGCTTCTGCGTGTCGGCGCTTTACCTTATTGCCGACGCCGGATGATAGTATATTCCCCTGGCGGTGTGTACGGACTTCCATATTAGGCTGTAACCGTTTTGGCAGGATAAGCAGGCGCAAACCATGGCGGGCGGGGAATACAATAGCGAATCAGCCTTTCTCCGGCAGAGTCATTACCTGCTTGCCAATGTACGTTCCGGGACCCGGCTTGCAATCTTCAGAAAGACGGCCCCCGATGACTTTGTCTATTCCCCGGATCAACTGGTTTCGCTGGTTGCCCTTGATCTCCTGATCCTGTTTCTGGGGGACTGGGCCGATAGCCTTCCCGCACCTGCCTTCAATGGCCACGCATTCACGGATTTCGGTTTCAATGTCGCTGCCTTGCTGCTGGCGGCTTTTGTTGCCGGCAAGCTACTGGCGTGCGAGCGGACCATGCTTCGCCTGAGTATCATACTGTTCAGCATTGGTCCGTTTTTCCATGTGCTCTGGTTCCTGCTGGATGCTGTGGGCCGGGGATTGTTTCCCGACAGCCCTTATACCGACCCTACCCTCTACTGGTTGTATACCGGCTGGTTGCTGGCAGCCGTTTTACGGGCAATATCCATGCTATCCGGTGGTATTTCCCCTCGCGCCGTGGCCGGTCTCACATCTTTACTGCTTTTCTGGTTCGTCCCTGGCGGGATTATCGGTTCCGGAACGGGCTTCTGGTATGAGTCAGACCGGGGCAGGGAGGATCGTTATGCGGCATACCGGCAGCTGGATGCCGAGGCCATGTTTTATTCGCAGACACCCCTGATGGAGGCTGTCCTGGGTGATTTGCTGCCACAGCGACCGGGGATCGAGGACTTCTATTTCATCGGGTTTGCGGGTGATGCCATGGAAGATGTCTTCATCAAGGAGGTCCGCTATGCGCGCTCCCTGTTCGATGCACGATTTGACACCCTTGGTCGCTCCATGGAGCTGGTCAATCACCTCAGTAGCCATGAGACAGGACCGCTGGCGACAGCCACCAACCTGGGGCTGGCGCTGGAGGGGGTGGGTGCGATCATCGATCGGGAAGAGGATCTTGTCGTATTGTATCTGACCAGCCATGGATCCAGAGAGCACGATGTATCCGTCAATTTCTGGCCGCTGCCGCTGAACGATGTCTCTCCCCGGCGTCTCAGGGAATATCTGGATGCCGGTCAGATAAAATGGCGGGTGATCATCGTCTCGGCCTGTTATTCGGGTGGATTCATCGAACCACTGAAGGGTCCGGAAACGCTGCTGATCACGGCAGCAGCGCCTGATCGGGCATCCTTCGGGTGCAGCAATGACAACGAGTTCACCCATTTCGGAGAGGCGCTGCTGAAGGGACAGTTGCAGGACCTGCATTCTTTCCGCGAGGCCTTCGAGGGCGCAAACAGGGCGATTTCCCTGCGCGAACGCAGGGAAAATCGCGAGCCTTCCAAACCACAGTTATTTGTCGGTCACGCCATTGGGGAGAAATTGCGGACGCTGGAGACCGAATTGCCCGCGCGCTCCTGCGCGGATATCGGGCTCTCCGGGTGTTGAATAACCGGGTTTTCGTGACTCAGGGGCCGTAGACTTCGAGCTTGACGGGACCGTGTCCGGCATCTTTCAGGCCAATTGCATCGGCTGCCGCCCCGGAGATGTCGATGATCCTGCCCTTTGCATGGGGGCCACGGTCGTTGATGACCACATCGACGGACTTGCCGGTCTCGGGATAGGTTACCTTGACCTTCGTACCGAACTCCAGGGTGCGATGTGCGGCAGTCATCTTGTTCTTGTCATAGGGCTCTCCACTGGCGGTCTTGTTGCCATGTAACGAGTCGGCGTAATACGAGGCCTCTCCTTCCTGTACATCAACGATCTCTCCCGCCTGGACCGGGGTCCAGCAGGCGAGTGACAGTATGAACATCAGCATGTAAGCGGGTTTCATGATTTTCTCCCTGGTCTGTCGGTATGAATGCGCCACGTGTTTTCGCGCTGTGTGATGATTGTATCTTGTATCCGTAAGGGTATGGCCGTGATCGATCAGGGACGTACACGGGTGGTCTGCAACCGTATACCCAGTGGTCCTCGCGGGAGGTACAGGGTAGTGGGCTGACCTTCGCGAATGACTTCAACAATCACCAGGGTTCCGGTGTTGCCGCCGGATGTCAGTTCAAGCAGTTCGCGGCTGCTGAAGATGCGCTGGCCGTCATATCCCGTGATCATATCGCCATCTATCATACCGTATTCGCCGGCCGGTGACTGGTGCATGATCGTATGAGCAGTGACGCGGTTGTGGCGTCCACTGGCGAAAAGCAACCGGTCGTAGATGTCATCCCCGTATTCTTCCCGCAGGGTGCCAAAGCGCGCTCTGAGTTCCCGCAAGGCCTTCCTGTATCGCGGGGTATCGATCCAGCCTTCCCGGATTGCCCGATCACGCAGGTAGAGTTCGTCCATCTGATCCTGGTCCAGCCGTTCCTGTATCCAGGTCGCGGTTGGAGGGTCAATGCCAGCTTCGATCAGGGCGGCTTCGCCCTGCAATTTTGTCTCCGCCGTCGGTTCCTGCTCCTGTGAGTCTTCGGGGTTTCCCTCTGTAGCCTGTCTGGTATCGTTTAACTGTTTCTCCAGACTGGAAACCTGATTGCGAAGCCGGTTTATTTCCTCGTTGAGTTCGCGATTCTGTGCCCTGAGCTGACCCAGCTCCCCTGTAGCCGGCAGGGGTAGTTCAGTGGCAGCGTAATCTTCCCGCAAGTCGGGATCCGGGGAGTCTGCCACCGGATCCTGTGTCAGTATCCGGGAAACAGGGATCACGGTACCGGTCAGGATACCCAGGCACAAGGCTACCAGCAGTGGCAGAATCTTCCACGACATACTGGCATCATGTCGGAAATGAAGGCGGGGGTAAATGGGCCCCGGAAACATGGAATGATCAATTATCACAAATACGGGTATGAGGCAGGGTTTTTCTGCCGGGGGGAATCATTCCCTGATACGGGCACCCGGAGACGGGCAGGTACTGTCTATCCAGTATGGCCGAATCACAAAAACGCATGCTTGCGGTGCGGATATGAGCGGGGCTGACCTGGATTCGGGTCATATGGAGCAGCTGGCAAGGGTGATCGCCGCCCTTGCGGGGATGGCGCGTACCGCTAACCATCGCTATGCGCTGGTGCTGTCCGGTTCGGCAGACTGGTGTATGCAGTCGATTCGGGCAGTATTGCCAGAAAGCGGTTTCGAACAGGTCTTGTGGATATCCTCACGGGCGCCGGACGATGCCTGGTCGATGAGCGGCAGGCGGGCACGGTTGGTGCTGGGTCGTGAAGCGGATGCCCTGGTCTTCGACGCATGGAGTGGTTTCGATGCCGATGCCTTCGGGGCGTCCTGCGGTACCGTGCGGGGGGGTGGTTTGCTGTTCCTGCTCATGCCACCCCTCGAGTCCCTGTCCGGGTTTATCGACCCGGAGAACAGTCGTATTACCGTCGCGCCATATCACCCGGCCGAGCTCGGCAATCGTTTCCTCACTCGCCTGATGCGCGTTTTTTGCGTGGATGATGACGTGACCATCTTCAGGCAGGGGGTTGGACCTCCAGCTGTGCCTTCCTGTTCCATCCACCGGATGACTGCCCGGTTTCAGGATCCCGCCTGCCGTACCCCTGATCAGCGACAGGCGGTCGACACCATTATCAAGATCTCTGCTGGTCACGCCCACCGGAGAAGACCGGTGGTGCTGACCTCTGACCGGGGGCGTGGAAAGTCGGCGGCACTGGGGATTGCGGCAGCACATCTGTTGAGTAAGGGGCTGGAACGCCTGATTGTGACGGGGCCCGGTCTGGATGCCGTCGAGCCGGTATTCGGACATGCCAGGCGTTTGCTGCCGGAGGCCGATTCATCACGTGCCGTCATTCATTCCGGCTCGGGGCATATGGTATTTGTGCCGCCCGATGAACTGATACAGACACCGCAACGGGCGGATCTGGTGCTTGTGGACGAGGCTGCCGCGATCCCGGCACCATTACTGGAACAGTTGCTGCAGTACTATCCCAGGATTGTATTCGCCACGACCATCCACGGTTACGAGGGTACCGGTCGGGGTTTTGCCTTGCGATTTCACAAGGTACTCGATGAACGGACCCGTGGATGGCGGGCCCTGCGACTGCATACCCCGATTCGCTGGACATCCGGCGATCCGCTGGAGCGCCTGGTCTTCCGGGCCCTGCTGCTCAATGCCTCCCCTGCGAGTGATGATGCCGTCACTGCCGCCTCACCGGATGCTTGTATCGCCGAACGGCTGGATCGGGAGGCACTGGTGGATGACGAGGCCATGCTGGCCGAGTTGTTTGGCCTGCTGGTGAGCGCCCATTACCGCACGCGACCCTGTGACCTGCGCCATCTGCTCGATGGTCCGAACCTGGATGTTCAGGTACTGCGCCATGCGGGTCATGTGGTAGCCACGGCACTGATTGCGACCGAGGGAGGCTTCGACGAGGCAACCTCCAGACTGATCCGGGAGGGGCGTACCCGCCCTCATGGTCATTTGATCCCGGAATCGCTGGCATCCCATGTTGGTCTGGAAGAGGCGCCGCTGCTGAAGTGCGCGCGTATTATGCGGATTGCGGTTCATCCGGCTGTACAGGGTCGGGGTTTCGGTACCCGTCTGTTGTCGTCTGTCTTCGAACGGGCAGGGAGCGACGGGATGGATTATGTCGGCAGCAGTTTCGGGGCAAGTGTGGAACTGCTCCGGTTCTGGGAACGATCCGGATTTTACCCCGTTCGTGTCAGTGTGAAACGCGGCGCCAGCAGTGGTGCTCACTCCGTTATGGTACTGCGTCCGCTATCCAGCCGGGGGACGACACTGTTCGATACAGCGCGGGAGCGCTACCGGAGACTTTATCCACACCAGCTCACCGATCCGCTGCGTAGCCTGGATCCCGCGCTTGCGGCCTGTCTGCTGCGATTCGGCTGGGAGAGCAGGTCACCCGGCCTGGATGATCGGGACTGGCGCGATGTGTTGGATTTTGCGTACGGTCGGCGGCTCTATGATGTGTGCCTGGCTCCCTTGTGGAAGCTGGTGTACACGGCGCTCTCCGATCCCGGAATAGGTCGGTTGCTGAGTCAACCGGACATCGATGTATTGATCCTCAAGGTGATGCAGATGCGTTCGTGGTCGCAGGTGTCGGCAAGCCTTGGCCTGACAGGCCGCAAGGAGGTTGTGGAGGCCATACGCTGCGCTGTCCGGCCACTGGTCCTTCACTACGGGGATGAAAGCCTGCACACGGAGGCCAGGCTACTCGAAGGCATTTTCGGCAAGGACAGGGACTGAGCGAAATGATCCGGAATTACGACCTGGCCGGTACCAATCATGGTTCAGGCGCTGATGGGGAAAGCAGGGATCAGTGATGCCTGTCCCACTGTTCACGGGAGAACAATCCGGAAAGGATGTTGTAAAAATCAGGGATACTGACCCCGACATCCCGTGCTACCATTTTGTCGATGCTCACCGGAAAAGCCACTGATTTTTCCATCCCGTGATCCTCAGGGTGGGCCTGGAAGCCTGTCACCCATTATTACCGGTGGGAACTCTCCCCCTCTGCGCTGCGAGCCTGGAGTGTGATGCTTCGAACTGTATTATTACAAAGCGCTGATCGCAGGTGCCCGTACCACGGACGGCGGCCGGGAGGAAAAGGCGTGTTATTACAGAGGCAATAAACATCATGACCGAACGCCAGAGAGAAGAACCAGGAACGGGTGAGGACACTCCCGGAAAGCGCCGGCTTGGTCTGGCAGAACAGGTCTTGCTCGGACTGGGTCTCGGCATTGTCGCCGGGATTTTTTTCGGCGACATGGTCGGGTGGCTCAAGATCGTCGGAGATGTCTTCATCAGGCTCCTGCAGGTGACAGTGATTCCCTATATTTCCCTGTCTCTGATCACCGCACTCGGTGCGATGCAGTACCATGAAGTTAAAGAACTGGCCTTCAAAGGCGGGGCCATTCTCCTCGCGATATGGGTGATCACCCTGACCGTCATCGTGCTGATGCCGTTTTCCTTCCCCGTATGGCCTTCAGCCTCTTTCTTCAGCACAAGCCTGGTCGAGGAGCCACAAGTCCCCGATTTCCTGCGTCTGTTTATTCCGTCGAATCCGTTTCACTCCTATGCCAACGCC
>JARFQV010000181.1 GCA_029287615.1 Pseudomonadota bacterium
TGACTTGCATGGCAGACAGGGCGCAGACTTAACTCACTTCTACACAGAAGTGCGCGATTCGGAATTACCCATCAAGTCGCGCTGAAAAATTATTATCGTTTCAACAGTAACATTCAGAGAGGTTCGGCAATGGAGATACCAGAACGCGACGGAGACGGTTACCTGATCGACAGCAGCAACTGGACACCGGAGATAGCACGCGGCATGGCGGAGGCAGATGGTGTCGACCTGGATGATGTCAAGTGGCAACAGATTCTCAAGGCGCGTGAATATTACGAGGAACACGCTGTCGTACCGCCTATCCGGAAATTTTCCAAGTACCTTGGTGAAAACCAGAAAGAGATGTTCAAACTCTGGATGACCGGTCCGATGAAACCGATTACCAAGTACGGCGGACTCCCCAAGCCCACCGGTTGCGTGTGATCGTCGATGCAGCCCGTTCAATACAGTGGCCAGATTGGTACAGCCTGTAAACGCCTGTACTAAGCTGATCTGACAAGAGCCTGGCAAATCTGCACGGTTGTTGCTGTCTATTTGGTCCAGGCGGCATGTAGGCGTGCTGGTGGGCCCGGAAAGCTGGATTGATTATACCCCCTACTCGCGAACCTTGATCCCGGTTTGCGGATCCAGTGTCCCATCCTCTTCCAGGGTTACCAGGTTGTCATTATCGGGGTGGAACAACACCGCGACAGGTGTCTGGAACGATGGTCTGCGAATGAACTGGATGTACCAGCCATAGGATTCCACTTTTCTCAACGTCAATAACTGCTGTTCATTGAGTATCTCTTTTATATTATCAGGGACCTGATTCCCCGCCTGCCTTCTTTCTTTATGCATAGCCAATAATCCCCATCTCGTTCATGTAGCTTTGGAGCTGCCTTTCTTTTCACGTATATACAAGATACTACCTGCCCTGCAAACGACACTATTGTACTAAGGTGCCATCAGAACTCATCAAAGAGAAAGGGAGATCGTGCGGATTGAACTACATGCATGATGATGAATTCCTGTAGCCGCATATAATAAAACGCCCCACCCGAGGAAAGATGGGGCGTTCTGATAACGTGGCTGTCTGCAACAGGGAGGAACAACTTGCCACTGACTATATACTCTACCTGTTGCTCCTTGAGATGATATTGTTCTCCGGTACTACTGGACATCGGGAGAGCATGATCATCCATCTGCAAAAAAAATAGCCGATCACGAGGATCGGCCAGGTTCCTGCCAGTGTCACAACCCACTTGTTGTTATTTGGAATTCCTGATCACTCCCGGCCATTACCGGCAAAGACTACGCTTCGCCTGGTATCATGCCAAACAGTAGGCACCTGACCGGTTCAAGCAGCACGCATTCATGAATGATCCCTTGCAGCATAGGGTACGTGGCAAGCTTTCTGGGACCGTACAGTAACAATCGTTGATTGCATTTTCATGAAATTGCCGGGATAACTACCGGTTGTAACCGTCTTGTCCTGCTACAACAGGATCATTCCGATCGGATAACGGGCGATGATCATCACAATTTGTACAAGCCATTGCAAATGGCCAGCCGGATTCGTCGCCCGGTAAAATTCAATACCGGTTTCATCTCTGAGCCACATGACGATTTTGATAATCCCGTCACAATGCGGAAATACACAGGTTCTATACTGCCACTTCGATCCAATCTGGAGAGGTGGCAGGAACGATGATTTCCAAACTGATGGGGGGATACATGATGGGATTTATGACCAAACTGATGCCGGATGCCAGAAGTGAAAGCCAGATGTTACAGCATCCTGCAGCGCAAGCACGTCCACGTCCGCAGACCGATCTTCTGATTCACATCAATGAAGCGCTGAACGAGAATCTTCGTTACGAATTGATAACGGATCTGGAAGGAACAGAGGGTGTCATATCTGCTGAATTCACACCACAACGCTGGCATCTTTTGATCGTTTGGTATGACAGCAACCGTACATCATCGCGTTCCATACTCGATGAATTGAATGGGCACAATCTGCATGCTCAGCTGATCGGCCCACTATAGGGTCGGGCCACGACAATAAACAACCCGGCATCAGAAATACTGCCATAATGGCGGCCTCCCGGGCCGCCTTTTTTCCTGCTGGCCAATCATCCATGAGCATCCCTCCTGCCACATTTAAAAACAGTTGCCCCGCACCTCTGCATATCCCACCCGCAAGCCGGCTATCACCTGCCTCTCCGGCCCCTGACTGTTTGCACCCTGCAGGTTTTTCACGGAAACGGAACATCTGATATTCAGGCAAGGAATCATTGACGCGGGATAACAACTCCGGGAGTATATGTCTTGTGCTGATCATCCCATACCCCGTTCAGTGACCGGGTGAATACCTGTACACAACAACAAGGGCAGACTTGCGGAAACCAGCCGAAGGACCAGCACCGAAAAACGGGGGTTAAAGCTGGTTTTTTGTGGAGGCGGATGAACATCCCTGAGACAGAAATTGCGACGCCCCCAAGACCATGAATATCCCGCCTGAATATGCAATTGCAATTACAGCGTTCTGGGTAGGTGTAATCGCCGCTGTCTCATTACCCTTGGGTGCGATAACCTCCCGATTCTGGGTACCGGAAGATCGTACACTGGCCGCCCTGATGGCCTTCGGTGGCGGCGCACTGCTTGCGGCGCTTGCCATTGACCTGGTAGCGCCAGCGATGGAAGAAGGACACTTTAACGGGATCGCGGCAGGCGCGATCCTGGGTGGTCTGATCTTCATTCTGCTCAATGAGGCTGTCAACGATTATGGCGGATTTGTCCGCAAGGTCTCCACCAGCGTTTACCACCTGCGACGCAGGGAACACCAGCACTACCGCAAGGTTCTCTCCCGCCTGGAACACCTGGATATATTCCGTGAGATCGAGGACCGCGACTACCGGGCCGTGGCTGCCTACATAAAGATTCGCACTTACCCCGGTAACACCTGCATCTACCAGCAGGGCGACCCTTGTGAAGGTCTCTTTATACTCACCAGGGGATCGGTCAGCCTTCTGGATCCCATGCAAGGCATGCAACTGGTTCGCAGCGTACAACCCTGGGAAGACTTTGCACGGCTACCCTTCCTTACCGGTACCCCGCAGGACAATGTCGCGGTAACAAAGGAGGAAAGTGAAGTCTGGATACTCCCGAGGGAAAAGTTTCTGCATCTCCTGATCAGTTCACCCCGGCTGGTACAGGCCATACACAGCTGGCTGCGAAGTCCACAAACCCTGGATTTCCTGGTAAACCGGCAGCATATGCAGGCCGGGGATGCCCGCAACTGGCTGGACAAGGCAGTACAGGATCTCATCTATCATGTAACGGTACCGCCGGCTATGGAGATCGATCATAATGAACCACGTCTTGTCGAACTGTCGGCAAACCTGCACAGGGTGGAATTTCTGAAGGATCTGCCTGCAGGCGAACTGGAGGCAGTGGCAGAACGTGTGCTCTACAAACAAAGGCAGAAAGGCGAGGCCTTTTTTCACCATGGCGAGATCTCCGACCGTCTCTACCTCATCGACTCGGGAGAGGTCTCGCTGCTGCATCCCGGAGATCACACGCGGCATCGGAAAACATTGTCGGAAGGATATGCATTCGGGGTGCTCGCTTTCCTCTGCGGATCCCGGCACTCGGCCTCGGCCGTTGCCTCGGAGGATACCCGCTACTGGGTGCTGTTGCGGCGTGACCTTCCCGAACTGCTGAACGAAACACCTGTGCTCCGATCCCGGATCGGACACCTGCTGAACGGCGAGAAACTACGTAATTACCTGGAATTTAACCAGGGCATGGATCCTGACAAGGTGCAGCGATGGATCAGCCGGATGAAATCGGACATGGACCTGAAAAGGCCACTGACCCCGGTAATCGACCTGATGGGGCCGACCATCACTCATCATAGTGCGGCTCTCGCGATCTGGCTCGGCATCCTGCTGGATGGTATTCCCGAGTCCCTGGTACTCGGCACCATCCAGGCGAAATCCAGCCTCAGCCTGTCTCTGATCGCCGGTCTGTTTATATCCAACTACCCGGAGTCCCTGTCCAGTTCCGTTGGGATGAAACACCAGGGACTGAATTTCGGCCGGATACTGCTTATGTGGTCGTCGCTGGTACTGATCACGGGAATCGGTGCCGCACTCGGTGCGCTGTTTTTCGCCGGCGCATCACCAGCGCACTTTGCAATCATCGAGGGCGTTGCCGCCGGCGCCATGCTTACCATGATCGCGCAGACCATGCTGCCAGAGGCTTATCTCAAGGGCGGCAACGTGGTGGGTCTCGCCACCCTCCTGGGATTCCTGACGGCGCTTTTCTTCAAGGAACTAGGCTAGCCCAGGTTTCCGGTCAATCCGTGCAATAAGCCGCCTCGACTGACGTGCGATCTCCAACTCCTCGTCACTGCGGATGACCAGGATTTTGCAGCCGGAAGTAGCCCCCTGCACCTCCCTGTTATGGTCGGCCAGGGTTCTATTCGCGTCTTCGTCAAGCACGATGCCCAGGTGCTCGAGCCCCCGGCAACATCTGGCCCGTATGTTAGGCGAATTCTCACCAATCCCACCGGTAAAAACCAGCGCATCCAGCTGGTCGAGTACGGCAAGATAACTGCCAATGTACTTCCTGATGCGATAACAGTACATATCGATGGCGAGTTGCGCCCGCTCATTTCCCTCACCCGCCAGTCGTTCTACCTCGCGCATATCGCTTGCACCGCAAACGCCCTTCAAGCCGCTATCCTGGTTTAGCAGCGCTTCAACCTGCTCTGAATCCTCATCCGTCCACTTTTCGAGGTAAAAAGGGATTGAGGGATCAAGATCACCGCATCGTGTCCCCATCATCAGGCCTTCTAGTGGTGTCATGCCCATGGAGGTATCCACACTCCGCCCTCTCAGGACAGCTGTGACACTTGCCCCGTTGCCAAGATGGATACTAACCAGGTTGATATAATTTTCCTCAAGTTGCAGCAATCGCGCTGCCTCCCGGGTAACATATTGATGTGAAATACCATGGAATCCGTAGCGACGCACCTGCAGTTTTTCATAGAGTGCATACGGGATCGCATAATGATAGGCATGCGCCGGTATAGACTGATGAAATGCGGTATCGAAGACGGCAACCTGAGGAACCAGAGGTGCAAAGTCGAGTGCCACCCGAATTCCAGCCAGGTTTGCCGGATTGTGTAGAGTGGCAAGTGGGATCGTTTTGCTGATGGCTGTTATGACCTTGTCTGTGATAATTACCGGCTCATGAAAACACTCACCACCGTGGACCACTCGATGACCAATACCGTCCAAACTGTCCGGATCCGACAGTATTCGGGTCTCACGCAACATCTCTACAATCAGTTGCAACGCCTGATGATGCTCAGCTATCGGTTGCTCAGTAATAAGTTCCGCTTCTGCGTGCTCATCAAGCCTGCTGCGGTGGGTGAGCCGGCTTAGTGGTTCACCAATACGATCGAGTTTTCCGGCTGCCTGCACTTCACCGCGATTCATCTCAAAAAGCTTGTACTTTACTGAGGAACTACCTGAATTAAGCACAAGAAGTTTCATCCGAGATCCTGAATCCGTGCAGCGTATCTAAACCGGGCCTGCGTTCTCACGTGCTGTCTCTACTTAACTTAGACCTACCCGCCTTACCGCACCACCTTTACTATGTGTGTAATATATGTGTTATCCAGATAATGGTATAAACATTTACTGTGGAGCACGCTTGCCGGACATATGCGGTGCCTCGTCGCGATTCGCGCCGGGGTTGGGACTTCCACAGATGTTCCTGATACCTCACCAGCTATGAATACCCGAATAAACAGGTAAATTTCATCATACACAATTAATAATCCTGCGACACAAGTTCCTCGGACGTCGATTATGCAACTATCAGATTTTCCCTCTGTGAAGTTCCTGAACTCATGCGTTGTACAGGTTCATTGTAAACGTGTAATTCCTACAACCGAACAGGCATCGGATTCACATTCCATATCTTGCTGCAATAATCCTGGATTGAACGATCAGACGAAAACCTGCCAATACGTGCCACATTCAAAATCGACATTCGC
Organism: Pseudomonadota bacterium; assembly: GCA_029287615.1. Lineage (GTDB taxonomy): Bacteria > Pseudomonadota > Gammaproteobacteria > UBA9214 > UBA9214 > JARFQV01. The sequence continues at coordinate 6,053 of JARFQV010000181.1, forward strand.
ACCCAGCGATCAACATCACGGTAAGCCTGATCCACCAACCCCTGACAATCCATGTATGACTGATAATCGGCGAATAGCAGGTAGGGGTCGTGCTGAATCAGCGAATTGGTCAATGGCCGAAACAACTCGGTGTCACCATGGGTAAAGATCCCGGAATTGATCAGATCGATTGCACCCCTGAGTTCGGTATTTTCATTGTAGATTTCCCAGGGACGGTAGCCTTCTGCCATGCTTCTGGTTACTTCGTCAGCAGTGAGTCCGAAAAGGAAGAAGTTCTCAGCACCGACCTCCTCGAGAATTTCCACATTAGCACCATCCAGGGTACCGATGGTCAGTGCACCGTTCATGGCGAACTTCATGTTACCCGTTCCGGATGCCTCCTTACCCGCGGTTGAGATCTGCTCAGACAGATCCGCGGCCGGATAGACAAACTGCGCGTTCTTGACACATATGTTGGGATAGAATATGACTCGAAGGCGGTCATTGACCTGGGGATCCCGATTAATCACGCTACCAATAGCATGGATCAACTTGATGATGAGCTTAGCCATGTAGTAGCCAGGTGCTGCCTTACCCCCGAACACAAAGGTCCGTGGAGTCATTTCCATATTTGGATTCTGCTTGAGGCGCTCGTAGAGCGTTATGATATGGAGAACATTCAGGTGCTGTCTTTTGTACTCATGGATTCGTTTCACCTGGATATCGAACAAGGTTGCAGGATCCACCGTGATGCCGGTTTGTTTTCTGATGCGATCAGCCAGACGCCGCTTCACACCGAGCTTGATGGATCCCCACTCCTGGCGAAAGGCAGTATCCCCGGCAAGGGCCTCCAGCTGACGGAGTTCATCCAGGTGTGCGATCCAGTGATCCCCGATATGGCGGCTGATCAAACCGGCCAGATCGGGATTGCTCAGTCGCAGAAAACGACGAGGTGTCACGCCATTGGTGACATTATGGAATTTATCAGGCCATAGATCGCAGAACTCCTTCATGACGGTGGACTTGAGCAGTTCCGTGTGCAGGGCGGCTACTCCATTGACCGCGAAACTGCCTACGGTTGCTAAATGTGCCATACGCACCACCTGTTGCTGCCCATCACCACCGATCAATGACAGACGCGCAATGCGATCCCTGTCCTGATCCAGCAGGTAGTGGGTCCGAACTTCATCCAGAAATCGTTCGTTAATCTCGTAGATGATCTCAAGATGGCGCGGCAGGAGCCGGCCAATAAGCGCAACGGGCCAGGTTTCCAGTGCCTCGGGAAGCAGGGTGTGGTTTGTGAAGGCAAAGGTATTGCGCGTGATCTCCCAGGAGCGTTCCCAGTCGAGGCCATGCTCGTCCACCAGCAGCCGCATGAGTTCCGGCACTGCAATCGACGGGTGCGTGTCATTGAGTTGGACCACAAACTTGTGCTGAAATTCCTCCAGGCCACCATCATGCCGCAGGTGCAGTCGCAACATGTCCTGCAGGGAACAGGTGACGAAGAAATACTGCTGCTTCAAACGAAGCTCCTTGCCAGCCACAGGCTCGTCATTCGGATAGAGCACCTTGGAGATATTCTCCGCCTCGATCTTGGCGTCGACGGCGCGGTAATAGTCACCGACATTGAATGCCTCGAAATCGAAGGAAGTGGCTGCCTCTGAACGCCACAGGCGCAGGAGATTGGTATTGTTGACGCCGAACCCGGAAATCGGTGTGTCAAAGGCGACACCGTTGACGACCAGATCCGGGATCCACCTCACCCGATGACGACCATGCTCGTCCGTGTAGTGGTCCGTGTGGCCACCGAACTTGACCGGAAAACGAAGCTTGGGTCTCGGCAACTCCCAGGGATTCCCGTTGCGCAACCAGAGATCACTGCGCTCTTTCTGCCAGCCGTCCTCGATGAACTGGTCGAATATGCCAAACTCGTAGCGGATTCCGTATCCAATGGCTGGAATCTGCAGCGTTGCGAGAGAATCGAGATAGCAGGCGGCCAGCCTACCCAGCCCGCCGTTACCGAGCCCCGGTTCTTCCTCCTGTTCCAGTATTTCATTGAAGTCGACGCCCAGCGCCCGGGCAGCCTGCTTGACGGTATCCACAATACCCAGGTTGAGCGTATTGTTCGCCAGATGCGGACCCAGCAGAAATTCAGCCGAAAAGTAGCAAACCGTTCGTGCCTTCTGGTCCTTGTAGGTCTGGGCCGTGCGGATCCAGCGTTCCAGGATGCGGTCACGGATCGTGTAGGCTGCCGCCATATAGTGATCATGCCCGGTAGCGACATCCCAGAACCTCCCCTGGATATAGAACAGATTGTCCAGAAAAGCCCGCTTGATAGACTCCTCCGACATACCTGTACGGGTATGTTCCAGGTCATTTGCTGGTTCAAGTTTCGGTTGCGTACTCATGTTCGATCCACTCCGTTCTGTATCCTGTGGACGTGCGGAAGGCAAAACCTGGCGCAAACCAGGCAGATAGAGGTTACAGGCTCCCTGATCATGCTGCCCGGACAGGCCGCCACCTGCTACGGTACCCGCGAACTCATGTTCTAGTAGGGCCAGGTCCAGTTCACGATTTCGGGCATGTCGATACCGTGTTCATGCGCATAGTTCCGACATTCAATCTGCAGGTTCCGCATCTTTTCCTTCACGTGTGCGCCTGCCACCTGTATGCGTGGCACCCGATTGATGACGTCAATGGCCAGGCTGAACCGGTCGATCTCGTTACTGATCGCAAGTTCCAGCGGCGTATTGATATTGCCTTTTTCCTTGTAACCGCGCACATGCAGGTTGTGATGGTTCGTACGGCGGTATGCAAGTCGATGAATCAGCCAGGGATAGCCGTGAAAGTTGAAGATCACCGGCTTGTCCATGGTGAACAGGCTGTCGAAATCCCGGTCAGAAAGACCATGCGGATGCTCGCCCTCGGGCTGCATGCGGAACAGATCCACCACATTGATAAAGCGAATCTTCAAGTCCTCGAAGTGCTCACGCAGAAGTGCCGTGGCCGCCAGCGACTCCAGTGTGGGAATATCACCACAACTGGCGATAACCACATCCGGCTCGACGCCCTGATCATTGCTCGCCCAGTCCCAGATGCCAAGACCCTTGGTACAGTGCTTAATCGCTGCGTCCATGTCCAGGAACTGCAGGTGCATCTGCTTGTCGCAGACGATCACGTTGATGTCATTGTGGCTGCGCAGGCAGTGGTCCGCGGTCGAAAGCAGGCAGTTCACATCGGGCGGCAGATAGATGCGTGTAACCTCGGGGTTCTTGTTCACCACGACATCGAGGAAACCTGGATCCTGGTGAGTGTCACCAGTGTGATCCTGACGCCATACGGTCGAGGTGATGAGCATGTTGATCGAGGCTATCGGCGCCCGCCAGGGCATCTCCTCAGCGATCGCCAGCCACTTGGCATGCTGGTTATACATGGAATCGATGACGTGTACGAAGGCCTCGTAGGTCGCGAAAAAGCCATGACGCCCGGTCAGCACATAACCCTCGTACCAGCCCTCCAGGGTGTGCTCGGAAAGCATCTCCAGAACCCGTCCGTCAGTCGACAGCTCACCACCATCCTGATCTTCGGGTAGATAGTCGGCGAGCCAGAGCTTCTTGCTGACCTCGTAAATGGCGTTCAGCTTGTTGGAGGTATTTTCATCAGGTCCGAAGACGCGAAAATTATTCATGTTCTCCCGCATCACATCGCGCAGCAATGCACCCAGCGGCCGGGTATTTTCCAGACGTATCTGACCCGGCTTGGGCACATCCGCCGCATACGCACGGAAATCGGGCATGCGCAAATCCTTGCGCAACAGGCCCCCGTTGGCGTGCGGGTTGGCGCTCATGCGTCTCTGACCATTGGGTGCCAGCTCTCTCAGTTCGGGGATCAGTCTGCCGTTATCATCAAACAGCTCCTCGGGCCGATAGCTCTTTATCCAGTCCTCCAATTGCCTGAGATGAGCAGGATTCTCGTGCATTCCCGATAACGGTACCTGGTGAGAACGCCAGAAGCCTTCTACCTTGTGACCATCAACCTCTTTCGGGCCGGTCCAACCCTTGGGTGTGCGCAGCACGATCATTGGCCAGCGGGCGCGGTTCATCGTCCCGTGATCACGCGCCTCTTCCTGGAAAGCACGTATCTGCAATATGCAATTCTCCATCACTGCAGCCATCTTCTGGTGCATTGTCTCGGGATCATCGCCCTCCACGAAGTAGGGCGTCCATCCATAGCCCTGGAAGAGGTTCTCGAGTTCCTGATGGGAAATCCGCGAGAGGAGAGTCGGGTTGTTGATCTTGTAACCATTTAGATGGAGTATGGGCAGTACAGCACCGTCGCGAACAGGGTTCAGGTACTTGTTGGAGTGCCAGGCGGTCGCCAGTGGCCCGGTCTCGGCCTCGCCATCACCCACCGCGACCGCGACGATCAGATCCGGATTGTCGAAGGCTGCACCAAAGGCATGGGAAATGCTGTAACCCAGTTCACCACCCTCATGAATGGAACCCGGTGTCTCCGGTGTACAATGGCTGCCGATGCCTCCCGGGAACGAAAACTGTTTGAAGAAGGCCTTCATGCCTTCCTCGTCCTCGCTCTTTTCGGGGTAGATTTCCGAGTAGGTACCTTCCAGATATACCGGAGACAGCACGCCGGGTGCACCATGGCCTGGTCCGGCCAGAAAGATGGCATTCAGATCGTACTTGTTGATCAGCCGGTTCATGTGCAGGTACATAAAGGAAAGACCGGGGCTCGCACCCCAGTGGCCGAGTAACCGGTTCTTGATATGTTCCGGTTTCAGTGGCTCCTTCAGCAAAGGATTATCCTGGAGGTAAATCATACCGGCAGAGAGATAATTGCAGGCTCGCCAGTATGCGTGCAACCTCGCGACCTCTTGCGCAGACAGCGGACCTTCATTGGAAACAGCTATCGGGGCGGTGACAGACATAAACCTGGCCTCCATCGAGTGAATCTGCAAGGTTGATGAACGGGATATTCTGATTCTACGACTGGAAGGTGACACAGGCATTACACCTGCTTATCCGGGCGACGCAAGACTGCCACTCACCCTTCAGTACTGACAGGCATGACAGCCAATATACCGGCAGGGCCCATCAGCTCCAGACTGGCAAGGGCCAGCATGACCCTGGAGCCTGACTACATACATATCGCCACAGAGGGACCACTGGGTTTTGCCGCACGCAGGTATTGCCTGCAAAACGGCCTGTCTTTCACCACTTCCTATCACACGCAGATTCCCGAATACCTCCGCAAACGTCTGCCGGTACCCCTGGGTATCTCCTATGCCTTCATGCGACGATTCCATAATGCGGCCAGACAGACCATGGTAGCTACGCAAAACCAGCAGAAACTGCTGGAGAAGTGGAAGTTCAAAAACATCGTGCGCTGGTCACGCGGCGTGGATACCGATCTGTTCACACCGGATCGAAAGGCGCAGTTATCGCTCAGACAGCCCCTGTTCGTGTATGCCGGTCGTGTCGCGGTCGAAAAGAATATCGATGCCTTTCTGAAACTCGACCTGCCGGGATCCCGGTGTATTATTGGCGACGGCCCGGCTCTGAAGGAACTGAAGGCACGCTATCCGGATGTCCTGTTTACCGGCTACCAATTCGGAAAGGACCTCGCCGAACATCTCGCCGCGGCAGATGTGTTCGTCTTCCCCAGCCGCACCGATACCTTCGGGATCGTTATGCTGGAGGCCATGGCCTGTGGCCTGCCGGTTGCCGCATTTCCCGTGACCGGTCCGCTCGATGTAGTCAAACAGGGGGAAACCGGGATCCTCGATCACGACCTGCGGCGGGCGGCACTCGCAGCGCTGGACCTTGACCGCAATCGCTGTCGCGAGGAAGCGCTGCGGCATACCTGGGAGGCCGCCACCAGGCAATTCCTGAACAACCTGGTACCTGCCTGAGGAGACGGCATAATCTGTCACAAATACTTCATATTTCTGTAATTTAGCCTACACAGGAAACGGGTATGGTATGCAGAATGCCGAAATCATCGGGAGTTGCACCCATGAAGGTAATCATCAAGGAATGGTCGAACGGAACCGCAACGGTGATGACCACGAATGGTCATGTAGTCTGGACCTTCTCCAGCGTGGAAAAAGCCCGTCAGGCCTGCAGGGAATGGCAGGGAATCAGTTCATTCGAAACCATCCCGTACGGGAATGAGACAGCGGGTAAACACGACCCCTATCACTGCCCCGCCTGATTCGACGGCAGCCTTTCCGTAACGGGGCAAATCGCACCCGTCCGCTGCCCGCCAGATCGCACAGTCGACACGACACGATACACCGCTCCGCCATACAGGTGGTGGACCGGCATCTCTCAAAAGCAGGCTCAAACGGTGAAAGTATCAGCACCTTTCATTCTGGCTCTCCCTCCCCCCGTATCGCGGACTCTAAGATTGTTTCCAGCAGGTTGCCCGGAACATCGATAGAACGGCAGCTGAATGGTGGCCATATCATCCGGATGATCCGGAACATCAGATATAATTTATCATGAAAATGTATTCGCATTCAGGCTCGCTGCCCGTTCCTTCGGAACCCTCTTCTTTATCCTGCATCGCATGGGATGTGCCCGACACGGCAATGACCAGTAATACAAACAGAAAAAGATGCGAAATTTTCATGAATGGTGCCTGTTTTTCTCTGTACAAGTTGATTTAATGAAGATGCTCCGCATTGATGGTACTGGCCTGTGAAACAAGGCTTGCAAGCGCGGGACTGTCGGCAACGACGAATGCAAAATTCTCCCATTGCTCGTCAGTAAAGCTTTTCACTACAAGATCCCTGCAGGATAGCTTGATCTCCAGTAGCTGGTGCTGCAGTTCATGAATCTCCGACTGGAATGCCAGCAGATGTTCGCTGCTAATGTCCGGTGACAGGGATTCAACACGGAACTTCACCATCTTCTCGATGATTTCATTCATGATATTGACCATGTTCGTATAGTTATTCTTGCGCCAGGTGCGAAAGCCATTGATTTGTTCATCTGTGAGCTGGAGTGTGTCCTGATTCCTCATGATGACGGGAAGTAATGTCGGCATCAGTCCGGAATCTTCCAGCAGAACGACTTTACCCATAATGTTTTCCCAGTCATCGGCAGACAGTGGATGGTCAGCACCGTGTCTGGACAGTACTGTTGTGCTCAGAAGCAACAGAGCGGCAAAAATAACACTGTATTTCATAATACATCTATCCTTCTTTCGGTTGGGAAAAATTACGCCGATAATATAGTATTCTAGCGGTCGGCAAAAGCGATACCATTGTGGATACTACGTACACGGTCGCCGGTAATTGCACCCTATCAGATCATGCACACGGATGGCTGCTTATTCACGCCGGTGTTCCTTTTTGTTCGGGTCTTCGCCAGATCGGGTCGGTTTTGCTTATGATCAAGGCGCAAATGTCGCTCGCCAGGCACGCAAAGAGGTGCTTGTGCATTGCGCACCTGACCGATTGGTCAGCAGGCCAAATCATTCATCCCTGACGCGCTTTGCGCCTCTGCGAGAGACACACTGAATTTGCTTTACCCGCCCGATCAGGGGAAGAGTCTTTTTTCCTGTACATCGGCAACAATCAGCTTACCGACCAGGGATATTGCTGATCCGCTCAGGACATGTCGGCCATAGTCGGGTAATCTGTATAACCATTCTCACCACCGCCATAGAAGGTATCGGCATCCCATTCGTTCAACGCTGCATTCACGCGAAACCGGTCCGGCAGATCCGGATTGGCAATCATTGGCCGACCGAATGAAACCAGATCACATCGCCCCCCTGCAATGCGCTGACGGGCCTCTTGCGCGCTATAGCGACCGTTGGCAATGTATGTCCCCTTGTAGCCCGCGCGGATCGCATCAATGACCGGCTCGGGCCTTCCCTCGACATGACTGCCCTGGAAAGAATCCTCGACCACCTCGACATAGGCAATGCGGCTTTCATTCAGGTGTTCGGCCAGAGCGCCATAGGTCTCGACCGGATCGTTATCTTTCATATCATTGAAACTGCCTGTGGGACTAAGCCGGATACCGACACGTTCCGGCCCCCAGACGCCAGCCACGGCATCAACCACCATCATCGGAAACCGCAGGCGGTTTTCAACAGAACCGCCGTAATCGTCGTCACGCTGATTGCTGCCCGTGCGCAGAAACTGGTCCAGCAGGTAGCCATTGGCGGCGTGAATCTCAACCCCGTCGAAACCCGCCTGCCTTGCGTTATCCGCACCGAGGCGGAACTGTTCAACCACACCGGGGATCTCTGAAACCTCCAGTGCACGTGGTTGCAACACATCAACCATACCCGACTCCGCACTGATAAAGGTCTGTGCGCCTTCCGGACGAATCGCCGACGGCGCCACTGGGGTATCGCCGTTTGGCTGAAGCTCCGGACGGGAAATCCGTCCGACGTGCCAAAGCTGGAGATGAATGCGGCCACCTTCCTGGTGAACCGCATCGGTAATCCGTTGCCAGCCCTCGATCTGGGCCGCGGAATGGATACCCGGCGTGAAGGCGTAACCCTTCCCCTGCGGCGATACCTGCGTTGCCTCGCTGATGATCAGTCCCACGCTCGCACGCTGCCGGTAATACTCCGCGTTCAGGGAGGTTGGGATGTCGCCGGGCTGCTCGGCCCTCGAACGCGTCAGCGGAGCCATGATGATACGGTTTGGCAGTACCAGACTGCCCAGTTGATACGACTGAAAGAGTGGGTCATTAGTCTCGGACATACATCTGTTCTCCTGTGCCTTATCCTTGCCATGATCTGGCAGGATTCTCCAGTGACTTGGGGCCTGTTAAATCGCTTGCATGATTCTACCGCGAATCCATGACCAGACAAGCCGGTCCTGATGACAGCCACGACGAACACAGTAGCGCATATCCATGCGGCCTGCGATGGTGTCCCGATGACAAGTCCGGAGATCCGCAGTCCAGCGGGAAAAACACTCGCTTCCTGTACTATTTCGAGCCATTATCCATACCTCGAACCAGCCCCGATACGGGCACGGGGCAAACACCGGGAACTCCCGGTACACTGAACCCATGGAAACGCTGAAACTTCGCAAGATCAGTATCGATACCTACCGCGAGAATGTCGCCTACCTGCATCGTGACTGCCCGGTTTATCGCAGTGAAGGCTTTCAGGCCCTGAGCAAGATAGAGATACACGAGGCTGCTGATGGATCGACGGTAATCGCCGTCCTCAACGTGGTGGATGATGAAGCCATCCTTGCCCCGCATGAGCTGGGACTCAGCGAACAGGCCTTTACCCAACTGAACCTGCCGGATGGAACGGATGTCCGCGTGGAGCATGCCCGCCCGCCGGACTCATTGAAGGCGGTTCACCGGAAGATCGCCGGCGAACGGCTCATGCTCGATGAATACCGGGGCATCATCCGGGATATTACGGGCAATCGTTATTCCCGGATCGAGATCGCCGCTTTTCTGGTGAGCTGCTCCGAAACCGGACTGGAACGGGATGAGGTGCTGTATCTCACCCGCGCAATGGTGGAAACCGGCAAGCGGCTGGACTGGAGTGAACCACTGGTTGTCGACAAACATTGCATAGGCGGCGTACCGGGAAACCGTACCAGTATGCTCATCGTGCCAATCGTGGCGGCGCACGGCATGCTGATCCCCAAGACCTCGAGCCGCGCGATTACCTCACCTGCGGGTACCGCCGACACCATGGGGGTACTGGCGAACGTCGAATTGCTACCGGATCATCTTCACAGAATCGTTCGCCGGGAGCGTGCCTGCCTTGCCTGGGGTGGCAAGGCCCGACTGGCCCCGGTGGATGATGTCCTGATCTCGGTAGAGAGACCCTTGTCACTGGATTCACCCGGCCAGATGGTGGCTTCGATTCTGGCAAAAAAGCTTGCCGCCGGTTCTACTCACTTGCTCATCGACATTCCGGTCGGACCTACGGCAAAGGTACGCAGCCGGTCTGCGGCCCTGCGCTTACGCAAGCTGTTTGAATACACCGGCGATCATACGGGATTGCAGCTCGAGGTGATCATCACCGACGGTCGCCAGCCGATCGGTCGCGGCATCGGTCCTGTACTGGAGGCACGGGATGTCATGCTGATCCTGAACAACCATCCGGATGCCCCCGCCGACCTGCGTGAGAAAGCACTGCAACTGTCCGGAAGAATCCTGGAATTTGATCCCGATGTACGTGGTGGACAGGGCTACGTGATTGCCCGCGACATCCTGTACTCCGGCCGCGCACTGGCCAAGATGGAAGCCATCATCCAGGCACAGGGCGACAAGCCTGGAACAGCGGCACCGGGTTATCTGCGAAAGCCGGTGCTGGCCGGTTCATCCGGGAACATTACACACATCGATAACCTGCAAATGGCACACATCGCACGCCTGGCCGGCGCCCCCCTGGACCCGGGCGCCGGAGTCGACCTGCATCGCAAGATCGGAGAACCGGTCAGCCAGGGGGATCCCCTGTACACCATCCATGCCGAGTTTGAAGCGGATTTCCGTTTTTCCTGCGAGGCGGCAGCGAGGGACAGCGGCTACCGGATCGGGCTGCAGAGCGAGGCAGAGAATAAAAAATCTGGGTGACCTCCTCTCATTCCCGGATGGTACCTGATCATCGATTCACAAGCTGGATCCCCCCTGTCGCCCTCAAGCGACATGGCATTCCTGCAACCGATCAAGTAGTTGCGAAACATCCTGGTCACGGACATGTCACCAGACAGCTACATCCGGACGGCGCAGATGGTCTCTTTTCTCGCTCCCTTCTTGAGATAGATGCTAAGGCACTGTTTTTACTCGACCTGAAATTACTGGCACTGTCCTTGCTACCGGTTCATAAAAGCACACAACCCGTTCTCAGCGAACCTCGCACAGAGACCAACCGGCCCATGGGAGTTTGTTATGAATACATCCAGAAAAAGACTTTGTATTGTTCTCTGGCTGGGTACGATGTTGCTCGGATTGAATACACTGGCGGTCGTTTCCGGGAACGCGGATCACTTCTACGCTCGCTTTTCCGGTAACCCGGACGAACCCTGTGATGCAGGCAACGGGAATGCACTGTGGACCACGGGCAATGAAAGAGACCACGGCTTCGAGTGGTTACCAGTACACTATTTTGTGAAAATCCCGCCCTTGTTCAGGAACCGGTGAAAGCCCGCGATTATTCCACAATCGGGAATACCTCCTGCCCCGCCCCTGCGTACCTGCCAGCCGCGACTCCACGGGTTTACGCTACCGACCGTGCTGCCCGGCTTTGACCACAGACCGGGCATTCCACAGGCACACCGTCGCTTTCAGTGATGTCAGAAATAAAACTTCACACCGATGGTCAGGAATGGCGGATCCTGATATCCGTTGCAGACCATACACGGCACTGCTGTTCATACATTGTTTCCTGTAGAATGCCAGCAATAAACGACCACGGAAAGGCTGTATACGGCTATGGCGCAACGGGCAATACGGGAATTCGAAGGCAAGCGGGTTATGCATGACGATTGGTCCAGGCACTTCGGCCAGTTCCAGTACTCATTCGAGGCGGCCAGCGTGGCCAGCGGTGACGAGTTACGCACACTGGCAACTGATGGCGACCACGACTGGCTGAATCAGTCGCCGCTGGTAGTCAAACCGGATATGATCTTCGGCAAGCGAGGACTCAATGACCTGGTGCTGTACAAGATCAATGACCCGGGTGATGTCAAGCTTGATGATGCGGTGCGCTGGATCGACGATCAACGCGCACGGACCACCACCCTGCTGGGTGGTCAGAGCGGCATCCTCAGCCGCTTCATCGTCGAGCCTTTCGTTGCACACGACAGCGCAGCCGAGTATTACCTCGCAGCGGTCATGGCGGATGGTGCCGACATACTGTCGATGAGCGCACAGGGTGGCGTGACTATCGAGGACGACTGGGACCAGGTCAGACAGATAGAGATTCCCGTCTTCGTCAGGGACGATGAGCTTGCCGATATGATCACCGTGGCGGTACCCGATGGTATCCCCGACCGGGACCGCTTCGCCCTGTTCGCCACTGACTTCTACCGCTTCTTCCGCGACCAGCACTTTAGCTACCTGGAGATCAACCCGTTCTATCTCGACGGCGAGCAGGTATACCTGCTCGATCTGGTGGCCAAGGTCGATGACACCGCCGGTTTCCTGATGGACAAGCGTTGGGGGCCACTCTACTATCCGACCCCCTTCGGCATGAAGGCACCCGGGCCGGAGGAAAAACAGATCAAGGCGATGGATGAAAAAAGCGGCGCCTCGCTGAAACTCACCATCCTCAACCCGCAGGGACGGGTGTGGACACTGGTTGCCGGTGGTGGCGCCTCGGTTGTATACGCCGATACCATCGCCGACCTGATCGGCGTGGAGGAACTGGCCAATTACGGTGAGTATTCGGGCAACCCGAGCAAGCAGGAAACCCGCATCTATACCGAGACCCTGCTCGACCTGATGACACGCAGCCCGGATCCGCAGGGACGCGAAAAACTGCTGATCATCGGAGGGGCCATCGCAAACTTCACGGACGTTGCCAGGACATTCACCGGTATCATCCAGGCCTTCCGGAAATACCACGAAAAAATGAAGGCGGTGGGCGTGCGCATCTATGTGCGCCGCGGCGGTCCGAACTACGAAGTCGGCTTGCGCAATATACAGAAGGCAGGTAATGAACTCGGCCTGCCCATCGAGGTGCATGGCCCCGAGACCCACATGACCGATATTGTCAGAATGGCGCTGAACGCTACCTGATAGCGCCAGAGAGGTTATCCGCTCATGAGTACGAAACAGAAATCCGATGCAGCCGACAAGATACCGTTCCCATCCAGGGGAAGCAGCCCGTTCGGGCGGGACACGCAGGCCATTTTCTGGAACAATCACCAGACGGCCATCCAGCGCATGCTCGACTACGACACCCTGATCGGGCGCGATCTGCCATCGGTGGCCGCCATTGTATCACCCACCGGCAGCAGCCGTTTCGGCAAGTTCTTTTTCGGTACCAGTGAGATACTGATACCGATCTACAAATGTACCTCGCACGCCGTCGCTGAACAGGGCCACGCCGATGTACTGCTTAACTTCGCCTCCTTCCGGCGGGCCTATCGCATTACCAGCGAGGTACTCGAGATCCCGGGCATCCGCACCATCATGATCACTGCAGAGGGCATCCCGGAACGGCATGCACGCGCGCTCAAGATTCGTGCGCGGGAGCTGGACAAGCTGCTGATCGGCCCTTCCACGGTGGGTGCGATCACACCGGGTTCGTTCAAGATTGCCAACATAGGCGGCACCATCGAGAACATCATCGCCAGTAAACTGCACCGGGCCGGATCCTGCGGGCTGGTGACCCGCTCGGGTGGCCTGTTCAACGAGCTGGCCCATACCATTGCGCTGAATGCGGACGGCATCAGTGAAGGTGTCGCCATCGGCGGCGACCGCTTTGCCGGCTCGGGTTTTCTCGAACACATGTTGCGCATGCAGGACAATCCAGCGGTGAAATATCTGCTGATGCTCGGTGAAGTCGGTGGTTCCGAAGAATACCGGGTTATAGAAGCCATGCAGGACGGCCGAATCAGCAAACCCGTCATTGGCTGGTGCGTTGGCACGATAGCCGCTCACTTCTCAACGGGTGTGCAGTTCGGACACGCCGGGGCCAGCGCCAGCAATGACCGGGAAATGGCCAGCACCAAAAACGAGGCCATGCGCGCCGCCGGTATTCGCGTGCCGCGCAGTTTCAATGACTTGCCGGAAATTATCAAAGGCGTGTACAGCGAATTGCATGCCGAGGGTGTAATCGACGACATCGCTGAACCGGTGATCACGCCGCTGCCGGAAGACTGCCAGACCGCACTGAATTCCGGTCGCGTGCGCAAGGGAACGCATTTCACCTGCACCATCTCCGATGACCGGGGCGATGAAGCCACCTACGCGGGTTATCCCATCAGTTCAGTGGCTACCCCGGACACCGGCTTTGGTATCGGTGATGTGATCACCCTGCTGTGGTTCAGGCAGCGTTACCCGAAATGGGCCAGCGAGTTTCTCGAGACGGTAATCAAGACCGTGGCCGACCATGGCCCGGCAGTCAGCGGCGCGCACAACGCGCGCGTGACCGCACGCGCAGGCAAGGACGTCATCAGTTCACTGGTGACCGGCCTGCTCACCATCGGCCCGCGCTTCGGTGGCGCCATTGACGGTGCTGCGCAGTATTTCAAGCTGGGTGCCGAGAAGGGACTGGGCGCAGAAGATTTCATCGACTACATGGCCGAACAGGGCGTGATGATTCCCGGTATCGGCCACCGCATCAAGTCGATCAGAAATCCCGATCTCCGCGTCAAGGGCCTCAAACAGTATGCTGAAAATCACTTCCCTGTTACCCGACTGCTGGACTACGCACTGGAGGTGGAGCGGCAGACGACCAGGAAAAAAGACAATCTGATCCTGAATGTCGATGGCGCAGTCGGTGTACTAATGGTGGACATGTGGCGCGGTCTCGGTTACAGCGAAGAGGAAATAGACCATTTCATCGACTCGGGCACACTCAACGCATTCTTCGTGCTGGGACGTTCAATCGGCTTTATTGGCCATATACTGGACGAAAAACGCCTCAACATGCCCATGTACCGCCATCCCTTCAACGACATTTTGTATGACGTATCCGTGGTACGCGATGAGCGGCAAGACCACTGATAATTACGACGATCCAGGGCGAAATACGAATCACCACGAGAACCGGACTCAGAGCCGGTCTTTTCCCGAAGCCACCCTGCTTCTGTACCCTCGCTTGAAGCATCAGCTCTGCCTTGCGTACAACGGCAGGAATCTGCCTCACGGAGCTTTCCTGTTCCCCTCCGGGTGCTGTCGAATAGACAACCGGAATGGTTGAATCTTCAGCTACCGGTATTACCCGGATCAATAATGGTACGTCCCTGTACCGGAATCCTGTTCTGCGGGAAACTGTCCCGATCAGGAAATATTGATAATACGCTGTAATTGCCAGGACTGATAAACCTTCAGGGCATTTCCTTTATCGGAGTTGGAAAGGCTGAGCTTGCGATATCCCCCCCCGACGGCTCGCATAGCGCTGCGGTCCAGGTCCTGGTTACGCTTGAGATCGTGTATCTTCAACATGGTCATGTTCTCCCGTTCATGGTGAATGTGTCGAATAAGGGCGGTTTACCAAAGTGCTATACCGCTGACATAAAATATGCAATCAGCATGCCATTATCCTTGAAGACGCAACCGTACTTTTCTATCATACTGTATAAAAAGCTGTTTATACTCAACCACGAATATCTGCGCATTATCCAACCGGGAAAAAGTAGCGAAGTTTGTTGGAATAGAGCAAACAATTCTTCTTGAATAGATTGCTCCAGAAGAACGGTTCGCGGGCAGGCCTCTTGCCGGTCTCATCATCCAGTCAACCTGCCGGTTGCTGCCGCACCCTGTTATTTAGTAAATTGCAATGTTCTGTATCGAGAAACTTGTGTGTTAGGCTACCCCCCCGTGAATATCGAAGAAGCACATACAACGAGCGACACAGTCCGCCTGATCAGAGCCCTGCTTCCAGAAATCAATGATGCCATTCAGCATATGGAGGCTAACCGGGGCTGGTTTCCGTTAAAGAGAGAATTCGTTGATTTGATCGAAGATCTGGAAATCTCGAACTGGGCCTGGCTGTATCTGGATGAAAAGCGACTCAAATCGGTCTCATTGTTGAGCCTCATCGAGCCGGATGAGTTTGTGGATATTTCTGATCCGGAACAATACAGAAAGTATATCAAACAGGAATTCACCAGACTGATTGAAGGCACATCATCCGCGCCCCCGGCGGACGACAAGATCGAAAAATCCCAACTGATCTTCAAGCTGGCGACTGACGAAGAGAAGCGATTATTTTCCAATCAGGTTGCCATGTACACTTATGGCTTTATTGCGGCGCTGTTCAATTACCTTGCCCTGATGGTGCATGGCCGGACAATGTGCCAACTGGTAGCAGATGCCATGGCCGGTGATGATGCTGTCTCTTATACACATCTGACGCTGCCG
>JARFQV010000231.1 GCA_029287615.1 Pseudomonadota bacterium
CGGCATGACAGGTTCGTCCACCGCGGTTTGTGACAATGGCGGCAGCGCGTTTCATCACCGGCTCCCAGTCCGGATCGGTGATGTCGGTTACCAGTACTTCGCCGCGCTGTAATTCATGCATATGCGCGGCTTCCAGGATAATCCGGGCGCGACCGGTTCCCACCCTGACGCCTACACTCTTGCCTTGCGCCAGTACCTTGCCGCGTTTTTCCAGGCTGTAGATCTCCTGAAAGGCATCGGTGCGGATGGAGTGCACCGTTTCCGGTCTGGCCTGGACGATGAAGAGTTCCCCGCTATTGCCGTCCTTTGCCCACTCGATATCCATGGGACGCGACTTGCCCGCCTTTTCGGAATAATGACGCTCTATCGAGACTGCATATTCCGCCAGCTGCAGAATCTCGTCATCATTGATCGCAAAGCGATGCCGTTCCTTTTTTCGAACGGGAACGTTGTGAGTGGCCTCCGCCGTGACCGGGTCCCTTGTATAGATCATCTTGATCGCCTTCTCCCCGAGATGGCGGCGGATGATCGGCCGGTGCCCCGCAGACAGGGTCGGCTTGAAGACCAGGAACTCGTCGGGATTGACAGCGCCCTGGACCACGTTTTCGCCCAGTCCATAGGCAGCAGTAATCATCACCACGTCACGAAAACCACTCTCCGTATCCAGGGTGAACATGACGCCCGATGATGCAATATCGGAACGCACCATTTTCTGAACACCGATCGACAGGGCGATACTCATATGATCAAATCCCTTGTCGACCCGGTAATGGATTGCGCGATCCGTAAACAGCGAGGCGAGTA
This sequence comes from Pseudomonadota bacterium, assembly GCA_029287615.1. GTDB lineage: Bacteria > Pseudomonadota > Gammaproteobacteria > UBA9214 > UBA9214 > JARFQV01. The sequence continues at coordinate 805 of JARFQV010000231.1, forward strand.
CCCGCTTGCAGGTTCGCATCAGATGCTCGACTCCGCGGATATTGAGATAGGTCTCCTGCTGGCCGGCGAAGGATGCGTCAGGCAGATCTTCTGCTGTAGCGGAACTGCGCACGGCCACATCCGGTTCCGGTCCGTACTCCCCGGCCATTTCCTCGTAGGCGGCGCGAATCTCGCGCTCCAGCACCTCCGGCAGTTCCCCGTCCACTATCCAGCCGCGGATACGTGCACCGGTAGCCGCAAGTGCCTCCACATCATTGACATCCAGTTCGTCCAGGGCAACCCGGATACGTTCATGGAGCTCGTTGTATTCGAGGTAATCCCGAAAGGCCCTGGCGGTAGTGGCAAAACCGTTCGGAACCCTGACGCCACCGGAAGACAAGGCGCGATACATTTCTCCAAGTGATGCATTCTTGCCGCCGACTTCCGGCACATCATCGATGCCGAGTTCCGAAAAACGGCGTACAAAGTTGTAATTGTGCATATCCTGAAAGGTTTCGCAGGCAAATCAGGCAACGGTTACCTGCGGAGACAGATATACATCCTGGATGGCATTGAGTAGCTGGATACCCTCCTGCATCGGTTTCTGGAACGCCTTGCGGCCTGAGATCAGGCCCATTCCGCCGGCACGTTTGTTGATCACAGCCGTTCTTACCGCCTGGTGCAGATCATCCTTTCCCGAGCCGCCTCCTGAGTTGATCAGCCCGGCTCGCCCCATATAACAGTTCGCCACCTGGTAACGAACCAGATCGACCGGATGGTCGCTACTCAGTTCCTCGTATACGCGAGGATGGGTCTTGCCAAAACCGATGGCGTTATATCCACCGTTGTTCACCGCCTGTTTCTGCTTGACGATATCGGCCCCGATCGTGGCGGCGAGATGATTGGCCTGCCCCGTCAGATCGGCAGACGCATGATAGTCCGTTCCCTCGTGCTTGAATGCCGGGTTGCGCAGATAGGCCCAGAGGATGGTGGCCATGCCCAGCTCGTGAGCGTGCTGAAAGGCCTCGCTGATTTCCTGGATCTGTCGCCGGGACTGTTGCGAACCATAATAGACCGTGGCGCCGACCGCCACCGCACCCATGTCAAAGGCCTGGTCCACGCTGGCGAACAGGGTCTGGTCGTAGACAGCGGGATAGCTCAGCAGTTCGTTATGATTGATCTTGAGGATGAAGGGGATTTTGTGGGCATACCGGCGTGCAACGCAACCCAGCACTCCAAGGGTCGATGCGACCCCGTTACAACCCCCCTCGATTGCGAGGCGCACGATGTTTTCCGGATCGAAATACAGGGGATTGGGCGCGAATGAAGCCCCTGCGGAATGCTCGACACCCTGGTCCACAGGCAAGAGTGACAGATAACCGGTGCCGCCCAGCCGGCCCTGATCGATCAGGGCCGTCAAGCTGCGCAGCACCCCGGGCTTGAGATCCTTTCCGGCTACAACCCTGTCCACGTAATCGGGGCCGGGTAGCTGCAAGCCCTCCGCGGGTATACCGCTACATCGATGATCGAGAAGATAGTCCGCCTCTTCGCCCAGAAGTTTGATGATATCGTTCATGGAATACCCCCGAGCCTATACAGCGTAGTCGTTGTTTATTACACAGGTATTACGGTTCCCTGTTCCAGTGAGCATCGAGAACTCTGGCCGCCAGTCTCTCGATCTCTTGCGTGATAGCAGGCCCTAGGGGGAATAGCTGTTGTGATGCATCCCCCTTCGCCGGAAAGAGATGCTGTCTGATGCGCTAGCCCGGATTTCTCACGTCGGGGCGAGATGATCGCGTAGAGATTTGGATTCACAAGATATTTACCGAGGAAGCGGAATACGGGCTGTATTTCCGACTGAGGAAAATGGCTTGTGGATTCAAAGAGCAAGTGAGGGCTCGTCATCGTGGTGAGAAATCCGGGCTAGTAACGACCATGCAGTTTGGTTATGTAGTTCGTGAACTCCACGTGATTGGTGTTCATCCTGCGGATGGTCTCATGGAGCATACACACGACCGCGCGCATGATCTTGTACACGAGCATGGGCTGCTCCCCGATCAATTTCTCGAACTGGCCCCGCTCGATCCTGTACACCTCCGCCTTGCCGTTGGCCCGAAGGGTCGCACTGTGGGCATGACCATCGATACAGCCCATGGCGCCTGTGAAATCACCTGGTTTCAGGAGACTGATGACCTGTTCATCACCCTGACCGGCTGACTTGATCACTGCAAGTTCACCGTCCCTGACCAGATACATACATGCGTCACAATGACCTTCCTCCAGCAGGATATCGCCATCCTTCAGCGTCATCAGATTTGCGATCTTCGAAAATGCCTCCTTTTCAACATCCGACAGTTCGCAGTCGAGTGAACTGGCCGGTCCTGTTTCAGTTATTTGTGTATTCATGAAATATCAATCCCCCAAGGTGTTCGCACCGTCACGCAGATCCTGCTGCGTACCGTCGGTAAACAATGTAGCGTTGTAAAAAGACTTAGCATTTCCGTTCGGGCCGGCTGCTGTTCCCGAAACAAGCGAAAATTACACTCCAGGCGGTTGGCAGTCACCTTGATCCAGATCAAGTACGCGCCGGTTACCCGACTCTTCACAGCAGCCTTTCAGGTGAGTTTATCTGCATACTCGCCCGATGCAGCATCACGGCTTCAAGCACTGGGCCCGGACAATGGATCGCGGTCAAGCCCCCCGCGGGGGGCTGCGGTAGCGCGAGAAGCCGTTCAGGCGCTAGCGCAGCCTGGCGCCTTTATTTCCCCGGGCCATACATTCCCGGCATCCCCGTTCCCGGACCATACCCACGCATGGGCATTTCAGTAGGGCCGGAATCATAGCCCCGGGGTCCTGGCATTCCCGTTCCGGGACCATACCCCCGCATGGGCATTTCAGGAGGAGCGGAATCGTAACCCCGGGGTCCTGGCATCCCCATTCCGGGACCATAGCCCCGCATGGGCATTTCAGGGGGACCGGAATCGTAGCCCGGAGGTGGCATCTGGCCGTGAGGCTGCCATCCCTGCGGTCCGCTACGCTGATCCATCATCCCGGAGTGCTGTTCCATCATCTCGGAGCGCTGCTCCATCAGTTTGTTCATGTGTTCCTCTATGTATGCCCGGCGCTCATCGGTGGACATACCCCGCAGCGCCTCTCTGTCCTTTTTGAGCTGGGCATGCCGTTCTTCCATTTGCTTGCGTCTTTCCTCGTACTCCTTCAGTCTTGCCTCCCGCTCTTCCATGCCCTGCTTTTGCATTTCCTCATAGCGCTTGATACGGGCCTCCTGCTCCTCCATTGCCATTTTACGCATTTCGTCATAGCGCCTGGTCACGTTGTCCATTTCCTTCATGGCCTGTTTCCGCAACTCGCTATAACGCTTTTCCTGCCTGTTGAAATCATCGTCCAGACCCTTGCGCATATTCTCGAGTCGCTCCAGTCTCCGGGCCTGTCGCTCCTCGGCTCTTTTCATAACATCGTCATAGTTATCTGCGAGATAATTACGCATTTCCTCCCGACGCTGATTGCGTTTCATCCTGTCTTCACTGGCCGGCATTGCTGTTGGCGGAGCTTTAGCCGCCGCTTCCGCGGCGCCAGTTTCCACAGCCTTTTCCGGCTTTGCAGGATCCGCAACCGGTTCCGGTTTGGCGGGCGCCGGGCTGCCGGCTCCCGATTCCGTACCGGCAGGGTTTGCCGCAGGCGCCGGCTTCTGGGCGGATTGGGCCGGTGCCTCCGTGGCCAACTCTGTACCCGTTGACACCGCGCCGGTGGGCAATGAAGCCAGCATCAGGGCGGTAGCCGACAAAGTGACGGTGGTAAGTTTTCTCATCATGGTTGTTTTCTCCTGGTTATTGCTGTTATGTGGCAGCGGACAGAATCACTGAACTGTGCATACCTACCGGGAAGGATAGACCAGATTCACATCCGGAACACAGGCACACCCTATCGGGTAATCATAGCCCGAAGTCTTCCTGGCCACCAGCTACCGGAAAGATCTCCTGCATACCTGGTCATTCAGGCTGATTTCCCCGGGTGTCCAACCCTGGAGCAATACAGGGCCTTTCTCGTTCGCTCTTGCCGATCCGGCAGGCCGGCAACCGTTACCCGAATGATATTTCAGCATATCCTCGGCAGTGGGTCATCTTCCAGTTCATCCAGAATCCGTTCTCCACCAAGATCGGTCTCCAGGATGACATACGGACCGTTGTGCACCGTATGACCGACTATGGATGCCTGCCGTCCCTGTGGCAGTGCCTGCCAGGCGGCAAGTGCGGCTGGTGCCTGCGCCCGGTCTATCACGGCGACAACACGCCCCTCGCAGGCCAGATACAGGGCATCGTATCCCAGTATTTCGCATACGGACTGAACGGAATCGCGTACCGGTACCCCGCTCTGCTGCATCCGGATGCCCAGTGAGGTGGCATGGCAGATTTCATGACAGACCGTGGCCAGACCTCCCCGGGTCGGATCCCGCATGAATCGCAAGCCTTCCAGGCCGGCCAGCGCACGGGTCAAGGGCAATACACAGTCTGCATCCGATTGCACATCCCCACGCAGACCAAACTGTTCCCGGGCCAGCATGACCGCGACACCATGGTCGCCCACCGGCCCGCTGACCACAATGGCATCACCAGCCTGTATCCGGGACAGGCCAAGCTGCAAACCCCGGTCCCGGACACCGACGCCGGTGGTCGCCAGGTACAAGCCTCCGCCCTCTCCCCTGCGCAGCACCTTGGTATCACCAGCAGCCACCTGTACCCCGGCTGCCCGGGCAGCTTCCGCCAGGCTGCCTATGATGCGATCGAGTTGGGCGATCTCCATCCCCTCCTCGATGAAGGCGTTGAGGCTGAGATACAGGGGCGTGGCACCCGCCACGGCAAGGTCATTTGTGGTACCGTGTACCGCCAGTGAGCCGATGTCGCCGCCGGGAAATTCCAGCGGCTGTACCGTGAATCCGTCCGTTGTAAACAACACCTCGCCCTCTTCCAGGGCGATCGGTACTGCATCTGCCTGTGTATCCAGGCTACGGTTGGAGAGATGCCGTTCGAAAATCTCCCCGATCAACTCACGCATGAATCTGCCACCGTTACCATGTGCGAGAGAAATGTGGGTATCCTGCATGTCTGAAAAATCCATTACAGCCGCTGTGTACCCAATGGTAGCCATTCCGTTCATACTTTCCCACTCCTGATTCAGCACCCTGAAGACCATGAATGAGTTGTACAGAACCTGCCGTCCATCCCGGGAAAGCCTTTACCCGGCTCGCCGCAGTGTGCTTTCCCTGCTGTCCCTGATGGTCCTGTTGTTCTGGATACAACCCGCACTTGCCGCACCCCTCGATGCCCTGCACAGTGACCCGATTGCGCCGGTGATCCTCGGCGTTACGGGCATCCTGTTTTTCGCCATTCTCGGACGTTTCGCCGCGCGCAAACTCGGTCAGCCATCCGTACTGGGTGAACTGATCATGGGTGTACTGCTCGGAAACATGGCCTATTTCGTGGGCTTCGACCTGATCCTGGTATTGCGTGAGGGCCCGGCCATATTCGAACTGGCAAAACTGGCGATCGCCGGAGAGCCACTGGAGCAGGTTGCCTACTCGACCCTGGGGCCCGAAACGGCAGAACAGGTCCTGCGGATACTCCAGGGCCCGAATGGCGGGCAGATCCTGCAGGTCGCCCAAACCGTGGATGTGTTTTCCCGTTATGGTGTGATCTTCATGCTCTTTCTGGTCGGCCTGGACACCAGTGCCGTGGAAATGCGCAGGGTCGGTGGAAGTTCCATGCGGGTGGCCGTCATTGGCGTGGTGGTTCCGTTCATACTCGGGTTTGCGGTTACCCGGATACTCATGCCGGAACTATCCTACCAGTCCGATATCTTCATTGCGGCAACGCTCGGCGCCACCAGCGTGGGGATCACGGCCCGTGTGCTGCAAGACCTGAACAAGCAACGATCCGACGAGGCCCATGTCATCCTGGGCGCGGCGGTAATGGATGATATGCTCGGCCTGCTCATGCTGGCCATCGTCTCCGGAATCATCGTCTCCGGAGGTGTGGACATCCTGAACATACTCACCATCGTGGTGCTGGCCGTACTGTTCATCGCCGGTGTTCTGTACCTGGGCCCATTCCTGTTGCGCTATACCGTGCGTCTGCTGTGCCAGCTGGATCTGGTGGAGGCCAAGATGTTCACTTCCTACCTGTTCGTGATGGTACTGTCCTGGCTTGCGAACCTGGTGGGCCTGGCCACGATCATCGGGGCCTTTACCGCGGGTCTGGTCCTGAATGATGATTATTTCAAGCGCTGTCGCTTTCCGAACGATTATCAGGTCAACATCAAGAACCTGATCATGCCCCTTGAAGTCATCCTGGTGCCGATCTTCTTCGTCCTGATGGGCATACAGGTAAAAGTGGAAACCTTCTTCGACGGGCAGGTACTGATCGTCGCGGGTGGTCTCCTGGTCGCCGCGATCATCGGCAAGCTGGTCTGCGGCCTCGGGGCGGGGAGGAATATCAACCGGTTGGCAGTGGGACTGGGTATGATGCCGCGCGGTGAGGTCGGTCTCATCTTTGCAGCCATTGGCAAGAGCCTGGGCGTCATCACCGACGCCCTGTTCTCCGCGGTGGTCCTGATGGTGATTGTAACCACCCTCCTGTCCCCACCTTTGCTGAAAGTCGCCCTCCTGAGGGGGGAAAAACAGTGAACCGCCTTCCAACCATGCAACCACCGGAATTATCCGCGCCTGTCTTCCTCTGCAATTGCCACTTCGCCGGCCGGCACCATGCCGGGAAACCGGGTTGGAACCCTGCGACGCGAGGCGCGCGCAATGACTGGCCGAATACGCCGTGAGTGGCGTTTTACCCGAAAATATAATACTGTGTTCTATACGGGACATTTGTCGGGTATTCGCAGAGTAGCCGCTTATTGGATTCCCGGTATCAGGAATATAACAAGAATAATAGAAAAAACATGGTGATGGCATGCAGTAACAGCAAACCCCGAATACCTTTTCCCGCCGTACCTGTGCAGCGTACTCCCCGGCAGTCGTCCTGTACTTTCCCTGGAAGCCGCAACCGCGATTGATACCGGTGTGCCCGCTACAGACGGCTCAGACAGACTGCAGGTTATCCTGATCCGGTGATTACCGGGGTTCCCGGCGGTACGAGACCGCCGCCTGCCCCGGGCCACTGGGCATCAGGGGCTGAAGTCCAGATAGTACAACCAAGGTTGCTCAAGATGATTAACATACCCGGAACACGCCCGCCCAGTAACCCAGCGTCATTGCAACAGCTGATACAGACACTTCTATTACTGACCATAGTCGCTTTGGGTACCACGGCTGCCCATGCAGACAGTGACGTGGAACTATCCGGTACCGCTGACGGGAGTGGCAGCGTGGAGGTGATACTGGATGGCGTAAACATCCTTGTAACGACCACTGCCGGTGACACACCGGACATCCTTGCCAGTTCGCTGGCATCTGCAATCAATGGTGATCCGACCCTGCAGGGGCTCGGCACCACGGCAACGGCCATCGGCAACCAGGTGACGAGTAATGGCGTGTTTTCCGACGGGTGGTCCACCGACGCGGGGGTGCGCCTGAGCCTGGCGCCGGGGCGCGTACTGGCCAGTCAGAAGATCAGCGACACGAGCGGATCCTTTACCGGCATACTGAACAACCGGGACCTGTTTGGCGCCAGTGTTGCATCGCTCGGATACCTAGACGGGGACGGCGTGCCGGATCTGGTGGCCGGTACACCACAGGATGATGATGGCGGTTCAGGATCCGACCGGGGCGCGCTCTGGGTGCTGTTCCTCGACACCGACGGCACGGTGAAGACCCACCAGAAGATCAGCGACACGAAGGGAGGTTTCACGGGTACGCTGGCGAATAATGACAATCTTGGCGCCAGCGTCACATCACCCGGCGACCTGGACGGGGACGACGTGCCGGACCTGGTGGCTGGCGCCTCCCTGGATGATGATGGCGGTACCGCATCGGACCGGGGCGCGCTCTGGGTGCTCTTCCTCAACGCGAGCGGTACGGTGAAGACCCACCAGAAGATCAGCGATACCACGGGGGGATTCACGGGTACGCTGGATGATGCGGACTATTTCGGCTCCAGCGTCACATCACCCGGCGACCTGGACGGGGACGACGTGCCGGACATGGTGGTCGGTGCACCAGCAGACGATGATGGCGGCTCGGACCGGGGCGCGCTCTGGGTGATGGTCCTCAATGCGGACGGTACGGTGAAGGCCCACCAGAAGATCAGCGACACCACGGGGGG
>JARFQV010000241.1 GCA_029287615.1 Pseudomonadota bacterium
GACTCGCTCTCCTGCTCCTGTTCCTGCTCGCCGGATTCGCTCTCCTGCTCCTGTTCCTGCTCGCCGGATTCGCTCTCCTGCTCCTGTTCCTGCTCGCCGGACTCGCTTACCTGCTCCTGTTCCTGCTCGCCGGACTCGCTCTCCTGCTCCTGTTCCTGCTCGCCGGACTCGCTTTCCTGCTCCTGTTCCTGCTCGCCGGACTCGCTTTCCTGCTCCTGCTCCTGCTCGCCGGATTCGCTTTCCTGCTCCTGTTCCTGCTCGCCGGACTCGCTTTCCTGCTCCTGTTCCTGCTCGCCGGATTCGCTCTCCTGCTCCTGTTCCTGCTCGCCGGACTCGCTCTCCTGCTCCTGTTCCTGCTCTTCCTCCTGTTCCTGCTCTTCCTCCTCTTCCTGCTCCTCCTCTTCCTGCTCCTCTTCCAGCGCCTCTTCTTCCTCTATCTGCTCCAGCATCGCCCGCGCCAGCGCCAGATTGTGCAGTGCATCCTCATCATCCGGACGAATAGACAGCGACTGCTCATAGGCCCCGATCGCTCCTTCGTAATCACTACGCTTGAAGTGCGTATTCCCGAGATTATAAAGCGCGTCCGCCTTGACCTCTTCCCGCTCCACAGCGGCAAAAGCCTCACCGGCGGCCGTGTACTGGCCGGCACGATAGAGGGCTACGCCACGCCGATAGTCATCATCAAAAGTCTCGGCGGCCTCGGTGTACTCACCCTGTTGAAATTTCTGCGCAGCCTCCTGCACCGGATTCTGAAACCATCCCGCATGACAAAGCTGCGACAATCCCGCAAGACACATACCGAGGCTTGCTGCTGCGAACCGCTTTGCCCGTAAAAGGTTCATGTCTCTCATTGTTCCACTCGCCTGTATCCAGCCATGCTGCGACGGAACCTTGGCAGTAGCAGAATCAGTGCAAAGCCTGCGAGCCAGTAAAACCGTTCGTTCCAGATCCGGGTCCTTTCCTCGCTTCCGGAATCAGGTAATGCCTGTGTTTTTACCTCGTCCAGAATCGAATTGGTGTCACTGTCGCGGAAATCTGCCTGCCGGTAGATACCCCCGCCCGCGGAAGCGAGCTCACGCAGTTGTGTCTCGTTGAGCCTGGATAGGACCGGCTGTCCCCTCCTGTCCTTGAGTATCGTGCCATTTGGTCCAGGGACCGAACCACCCCGTGCGGTTCCAACGCCCAGTACATGTACAGGAATCCCGGCTTCGGCGAGTGACTGCAGCCGCTGTCCCAGGCCGGATTCGTCAAAATCACCATCGCTGATGATCAGCAGGGAACCGGTACTGTCCTCTGGCTGTCCCGCCAGAAGCTCGCGGGCGCGATCCAGCGCGAAAGACAGACGGCTGCCCTGCAACCGCACCAGCTGGGTGTCAAGCGCGGAAAGGACCCGTCGAATACCATTCATGTCCTCGGTGATGGGCGATACAACATGAGAAACCGATGCAAAAGCAATCAAGCCAACACGAACCCCGCGATTCTTATCCAGCAAATCTTCCAGTTCCTGGCGCGCACGCGCCATTCGGTTCGGCTGAACATCGCCAACTTCCATCGAGCGCGAGATATCGAAGAGAACGACCAGATTGGTGCCCGGCCGAAACAGCTGAACATCGGTGAAATCCCACCGTGGTCCCGCCATGGCCAGCACCAGGATAAACCATAACCCTGCCCAGCGGGCATACCGCCGCCACCGTGTCCGGCTGTCGGCTTCCGAGCGACCCAGCAGATACGGCAGCAGGTGCTTGTCCGCATACTGGTCGATGCGATCATTGTTTCCCATGTGCCGGGCAAGCCATAGCCACATGGCGACCGGAATGCACAGGGTCAATGCCCATAGCCAGGCCGGTTCGGCAAAGTGAAAAGAGCCCCCCATGTCAGGCCTGCGCCTTCCTGAAAAAACGGAGCCGCGGGGTGCCGTCCGGGAACAGGCCAAGGACCAGGAGGATGACCAGTGCCAGCCCCAGTGGCCATCGGTACAAAGGTGCCGGAATCATTACGGTACGTGACTCCGCCTGGGTCTTTTCCAGATCATCGATACGCTTGTATATCTTTTCCAGCGCATCCGTATCGGTAGCCCTGAAATAAGCCCCGCCGGTCATCTCGGCGACTTCCTTCAACAAGTCCTCGTCAATCTCCATCTTGACCTGCTTCATCTCACCTTCTTCGAAAAATGGTACCAGGCCCTTGCTGCCGACGCCGATGGTGTAGATACGGATCCCTTCAAGGGCCGCCAGCCTGGCTGCCACCTCCGGAGGGAGACTGCCTGCGGTATTCTCGCCGTCCGTTACCAGTACCAGCACCCGCGATCCTTCGGGTCTTTCACGCAATTTTTTAACCGCGAGTCCGATTGCATCACCGATGGCTGTCGCGTCCCCCGCCATGCGCGGAACAATGCTCTCCACCAGGCTATGGACAGCACCGGTGTCCAGCGTCATGGGGGAAAGCACGAAGGCCTGACTGCCAAATACCACCAGTCCGATCCGGTCATTATCACGCGCCTGTATAAAACGTCCCAGCACCCCCTTGATGACCGCCATCCTGGTTACCTGGCGGTTATTGACGCTGAAATCCAGGGCCTCCATGGATCGTGAGGTATCTACGGCAAGCATCAGGTCATAACCCTCGGTGTGCACCTCGGTATACGGTTCCAGCCACTGGGGTCGCATCAGGGCTGTAACCAGGGCGACCCAGAGCAGAGCCAGCAAGACCGCCTTCTGGTGGCTTCCGGCCAGGGTAAGGGATCGGGCAGAGGTAAATGCGCTCGACAGGCGTCCCAGTGCGGGGTGCAGCAGGGTGGATGCATCTCCCTGCGTCTGAAACTCCTCTCTGGTCTCCTTGAGTGGCCAGAACTTTCGCACCAGCAGCGGCAACGGTAGTAATAGCGCAAACCATGGCCAGTAAAAACTAAACACGGGAGGCCTCCTCCCCTACGGGAACGCGATCCGGGGATTTCGCGGTAAACGTTCCTTTGCGGGCTCGCTTCTTTCGGGCTCTCTTCTTTGCCGGATCCGTGCTGTCGATCCAGCGAAGCGCAGCACGTACCAGCACATTGAGTTCCTTGCGCTCGACTTCCATATTCGGCGGCATATATGGTGCCACCAGCAGGATCTGTCCCCGCTTTTCCCAGTCAAAACGGGACGAGTCGTTTTCGGCAAGCCACCCAAGCCATGACTCCCCGGTCAGACCAGCTGCGGCAAGCCGGCCACTTCGCGCCATGGCGATACGCCTCAGCAATTCGGACAACTCGCCGGCCAGCAACCGCGGGTCCTCTTTGGGCAGGGCCTTTTTCAGCTCCCGGAGCTTGCGCCGTGCGTCGGTTCGCCAGTTTCCCAAAAGACCATTTCTCATCCACCAGCGTCCGGCAAACCAGGCCAGGAGGAGGAACCCGGCAATACCGGCAACGACCCACCAGCCCGGCGCCAGCGGCCACCAGGGTATTGAATCGAGGCCATGAATATCACGAAGTGTTCCGCTGACAGTATCCATAAGGGTTGGCGACACCGGTTAGTCCAGACTCCTCACCGGGACAGGCACTGCCTGATGAGAAACAGATTTCTTTGTACTCTTCACGCTTTCGGCTACCTGAATACCTTGATTGATTGAGATCACCCTCGTCCTCTGAACGATCCAGGCTAGAGGTGTCCACCGGCATAATGGCGCAAACCCTCGATCAGGGTGCGATGTACATCGTCCTGCGTATTGACCGGGATCATGCCGATCCCCAGACGATAGGCCATTTTTTGCAGTTCTTCCCTGGAACGGTCCCATTGATCACGAAATACCTTCCTGCCCTCGAAGCTGTCCGTGTCCACTTCCAGCAACTGACCTGCCGAATCGGAGAAAATCACCTTGCCCATGGAGGGAAGTTCGCGGTCGGCCGGATCATCCACAGGCAGCAGGACAACATCATGTCGCTGCTGCAGGCTGCCCAGGGTACGTTCCAGCTCCTTGTGCACCTGGTTGACCGTGGCGATAACGAAGATCAGTGAACCGGTTCCGCTGCCACTATTCATGTGCTTCAGCGCAGCCAGCAGGCCGCCTTCTTCCGACATACCACGCTCTGCAGGCTGAGTAAGCGCATTCAACAGGCGCCATAGGCCACGGCGACCGGGAGTCGGGCGAAAATATTGCATGCCGGACACCGGATTGCCGAACAGCACACCGCCAACCCGATCATGCTGCTTGCTTGCCGCCCAGCCAATCAGCGCAGATACGCGTGCCGCCTGGATGGACTTGAAGGTACCCCGGGTACCAAAACTCATGTGTGGCCCGGTGTCCACACACAGGATAACGTTGCGTTGCCGTTCTTCACGGAAGACCTTCAGGTGGGGTGAGCCGGTACGCGCGGTGACCAGCCAGTCCATATTCCGGATATCATCGCCCGGACTATATTCACGGACTTCTTCAAAATCGAGGCCGGAACCACGAAACACAGAGGAATAGAGTCCACTGAATGTCGAATTAACCAGGTGATGAGCCGCCACACCCAGCGTGCGCGCCGTATGACGGAGTTCCAGCAGTTCATCAAGGCGGGGATGCAGGATCATCGATTACCACCAGGTCCTGCTACATACTGACTACGTACTGCAACCAAAATCACGGAATTGCCACCACCCCCAGCAACCGATTGATGAATGCATCGCTGGTCACCCCTTCAGCCTCACCCTCAAAAGTCAGCAAGATACGATGGCGCAGGACGTCGGCGGCGATTGACTGGATATGGTGGGGAGCGACAAACTCATCACCATCCAGCCATGCCCTGGCCCGTGCACACCGCGCAAGGGCAATGGTGGCCCGCGGCGAGGCTCCAAACCGGCACCAGCGCTTGAGATCATTGTCATAGGCACCGGGCTTTCGGCTGGCCTGAACCAGGTCGACGATGTAGTTATTGAGCTTGGGGTCGAGATACAGTTTTGCAACGTCTTCCCTGACACGAAACAGATCCTCTTGCGAGAATTCCTTCACAGGCGGAGCTGGCGGTTTCAGCTGCTGATTGCTGTCCAGTTCCAGGATAGACAGTTCCTCCTCGCGATTCGGGTAATCAACCCAAACATGCATCAGGAAACGATCGAGCTGGGCCTCCGGAAGATGGTAGGTTCCCTCTTGCTCAATCGGGTTCTGGGTGGCCAGCACCATGAATAACCGGGGCATCTTGTAGGTCTTCTGCCCTACCGTTACCTGATACTCACCCATTGACTCCAGCAATGCGGACTGAACCTTGGCTGGCGCGCGATTGACCTCGTCGGCCAGCAGGATGTTGTGAAAGAGCGGTCCGGGTCGAAACTCGAAATCTCCTTTCTCATGACGGTAGATATCCGTGCCTATGAGATCGGACGGCAAAAGGTCAGGGGTGAACTGGATTCGGTGAAAACTCCCCTCGACAGCCTCTGCCAGTGTCTTCACCGCCGTGGTCTTGGCCAGCCCCGGCATCCCTTCCACTAACAGATGGCCCCCGCTAAGCAAACAGATCAGCATGCTGTCTATCAGTTCACGCTGTCCGATAACACGTGATGAAAGATGGGAACGGACATCGTCCAGCATCGAGGGATCCAGTCGCCGATCACCACTCCTGTTATTGATATTCAACAATATGCCTTACTCCCGACAGTTCCATAAAATGATGGCAACGGCACCGTACCGTCAGCCGCCCGTACTCCAGACACGCCTTCTCAATATAGTGACTGATGAAGGGTCATTCCATGGAAAGGTAAATAAATATAATTTATAGATGTAATTTGTACAGGTAATTATCCTTGATTACAACCGGGATTTTATTGATATATATCAATATCGACAGTCTGCAGTGTAAACGCTAACAAACCGGCTGAATCCTGCTTGTCCTGTTTTCTGACCATGATTCGGTGAAAATGTTGCAGTATTGCCTGACAAAGCAGCCAATAACCTTTATGTATTCAGTGGTATCTGATTCCTGATGACACCCACACCCAGCCCCTCGATAGAAAGTGACTGTTTGCGCAGATCGACTCGCATCGGCTGATATTCATCATTAGCGGGCAACAATGAGACGATTGGTCCGTGCTGATGGATACGCTTCACCGTTACTTCATCATCCAGGCGAACCACCACGACCTGTCCATTCTCTGCGTCAGGCTGGGAGTGAACCGCCAGCAGGTCACCATCCAGGATACCCGCATCGCGCATGCTCATGCCCTTTACGCGCAGCAGGTAATGCGCTGCAGGGCGAAACAGGTCTGGTTCCAGAGAATAGTAATCCTCGATGTGTTGCTCGGCCAGCACGGGGCTGCCGGCAGCAACCTGCCCGACCACCGGTAAACCGGCATACTGACGGCTGATCCGGATCCCCCGGGATGCACCCGGGAGCAATTCGATAACTCCCTTCCGTGCCAATGCCCTCAAGTGCTCTTCGGCTGCATTAATGGAACGAAACCCGAGCATCGCAGCGATTTCAGCACGGGTCGGGGGGTAACCGTTTTCCGCCTGGTAACGCCTGATCAGGTCCAGGATCTCTGTTTGCCTGGCAGTCAACGCCTTCATGACTCGACCTGTTGATTTATACAGGTAATACTAGCATAGGCCAGAAACCGATCAACCCGATTGTTGTAAAATACCATCCGGCTTCGACAACTGATTGAATGGATACCATGCCTCCCCCGAATACATCCCCGCAAAGACGATCGAGCATCCCTGTTGCTGTCGGTCCGGTAATCATCGGTGGTAATGCCCCAATCGCGGTGCAATCGATGACCAATACCGACACGGCCGATATCGAGGCAACTACGGCGCAGGTAACCGAACTCGCCCGCTCCGGCTCCGAGCTGGTCAGAATTACCATCAACAATGATGCATCCGCACGTGCAGTCCCCTACATCAGGGAAAAACTTGCCCGGCAAAACATCGATGTTCCCCTGATCGGTGATTTTCATTTCAACGGGCACAAATTGCTGCGCAGCCACCCTGATTGTGCAGCCCTGCTGGCCAAGTACCGGATTAATCCCGGCAACGTGGGCCGGGGCAAGAAACGCGATGAACAGTTCGCCATCATGATCGAGACTGCATGCCAGTATGAAAAACCCGTGCGGATCGGGGTGAACTGGGGCAGCCTCGACCAGGATCTGCTCGCACGGCTGATGGATGAAAACGCAAAACGCCGCCCCCCCCTGGATCCCGGTGAAGTTACCCGCCAGGCGATGGTGGATTCCGCACTGGAGAGCGCTTCCCTGGCGGAGTCAATCGGGTTGCCCCGGGAGCGAATCATCCTGTCGGTCAAGATGAGCGGGGTCCAGGACCTGATCTCGGTCTACCGCGAACTCGCCGGCGGGTCTGATTATGCCCTGCACCTGGGCCTGACCGAGGCAGGTATGGGATCCCGTGGTATCGTGGCCTCTACCGCGGCCCTCTCGGTCCTGCTGCAGGAGGGTATTGGTGATACCATCCGTATATCCCTCACACCGGAACCCGGCGGAGACCGAACGAAGGAGGTTATTGTCGCACAGGAAATCCTGCAATCGATGGAACTACGCTCTTTTGCGCCTTCTGTGGTCGCCTGTCCGGGGTGCGGACGCACCACCAGCGACTATTTCCAGCGACTGGCGGGGGATATCCAGTCCTATTTGCGACAGCAGATGCCTGGATGGAAACAGCGATATCCCGGTGTGGAGGGGCTCAAGATAGCGGTAATGGGTTGTGTGGTGAACGGGCCGGGTGAGAGCAAGCACGCAGACATCGGCATCAGCCTTCCCGGTACCGGAGAGCGTCCCGTCGCGCCCGTTTACATCGATGGTGAAAAGGACGTAACACTCCGGGGCGACACCATTGCCCGGGATTTCCAGCAAATCGTGGAAAACTA
>JARFQV010000280.1 GCA_029287615.1 Pseudomonadota bacterium
TTTCTATGCCTTCTTTGCCGTCTCCCTCTGGGCTGCTGTGGGCATGGCCTTTTCCGGTAACTTGCTCACGGCATTCGTATTCTATGAGGCACTCACCCTCAGTACCTACCCGCTGGTAACCCATGCCGGAACAGAACCCGCCAGGCGCGGCGGCCGGGTCTATCTTGGACTACTGCTTTTCACCTCCATCGGTTTTCTCCTGTTCGCGATCATCTGGACATGGTGGCTTGCCGGTACCCTCGAATTCACCGAGGGCGGCATCCTGCGGGGGACTGCCTCTCCCGCCGTGCTGGGAATCCTGTTCACGCTGTATGCCTTTGGTATCGGCAAGGCTGCGCTCATGCCATTCCATCGCTGGCTACCGGCTGCCATGGTGGCACCGACACCGGTCAGCGCCCTGCTGCATGCGGTAGCTGTGGTCAAGGGGGGTGTATTCCTGCTACTGAAGGTTGCCATCTACGTCTTCGGAATCGAGGAACTGGCACAGCTGGAAGCCAGGCAGTGGCTGCTGTATGTAGCCGGTACCACCATCCTGCTCGCCTCCCTGGTCGCATTACGCAAGGACAATCTCAAGACAAGACTGGCCTACTCTACCGTCAGCCAGCTGGGCTATATCGTGCTCGGCGCCTTGCTGGCCACGAATGCCGGCGTAATCGGCGGGAGCATGCACCTGGTTATGCATGCCTTCGGCAAGATCACCCTGTTCTTCTGTGCCGGCGCCATCCTGGTAGCAACGCACAAGACGAAGGTCAGCCAGTTGAACGGTCTGGGCAAGACCATGCCGGTCACCATGTCCGCCTTTTTCATCGCCACACTCAGCATTATCGGTCTACCACCCGCGGGCGGGGCCTGGAGCAAATGGTTCCTGATGCTGGGCAGTCTGGATACCGGGCAGCGGCTAATGATCGCCATCCTGGTCCTGAGTACCCTGCTGAACATTGCCTACCTGATCACCATCCCTGTCCGGGCCTTTTTCAGTCCTGCGGAAACGAGTACATACGGAGACCGTATTAATGAGGCCCCGCTGCTGTGCCTGGTACCACTGTGCCTCACGGCCGCCGGCTGCATTGCATTGTTTTTCTATGCCGACAATCTTTATCAGTTACTGAGCCGACTGGCAACAAACTGAAGACAGCACCATGGACAAAGAGAATCAGGATTCGCAGGACCGACCCCGCAGGCTGGACCGCCCGATCAATCCAGACCGGCTCTACCAGCTGTTACTGGTGCTGTGCGGTATTCTTCTGCTTGCCGGGTTCATTGATCGGGGACACCCGTACTTCACCCTGGATGGCTGGTTCGGGTTCTACGCCGTTTTCGGATTCGCAGCCTATTCCATCATCGTGGTGGCAGGTTGGCTGTGGCGCAAGCTGGTGATGCGGCCAGAGGACTACTATGATCGCTGAGCTGCCACCCGGCTCCATTCTCATCCTGGGGGCATTCCTGATCCCCCTGCTGAGTGGACGACCGCAGTCGCTTTACCTGCTCCTGCTGCCGGTCCTGAGCTTTATCCAGCTACTGGTCCTGCCCGCTGACCTGCAATGGCGGTTATCGTTCCTGGGGTACGAACTGATGCCGGTCCGGCTGGACCGGCTCAGCCTGGTATTCGGCTATATCTTCCATATCGCCACCCTGATCAGCGTGATTTACTCCCTGCATGTCCGTGACACAGTGCAGCAGGCAACCGGCCTGATCTACGCTGGCAGTGCAATCGGCGCCGTATTCGCCGGCGACCTGATCACCCTTTTCGTCTACTGGGAACTGACCGCTCTTTCCTCCGTCTTCCTGATCTGGAGCCGGCGCACCGCCCGGGCACGACAGGCCGGGCTGCGCTACCTGGTCATCCAGATCGTCTCGGGTCTGCTGCTACTGCTGGGCACCCTTGTGCACCTGCAGGGCACAGGATCGCTGGCCTTCGGCCATCTGGGGCTCGACAGTCCGGGCGGAGTGCTGATCTTCCTCGCCTTCGGCATCAAGTGCGCCTTTCCCCTGCTGCATAACTGGCTCCAGGATGCCTACCCGGAGGCTACCGTAACGGGTACCGTCTTTCTCAGTGTCTTCACGACCAAGCTGGCCGTCTATGCACTGGCGCGAAGCTATGCAGGCACCGAAATCCTGATCCCGATCGGAGTGGTCATGACCCTGTTCCCGATCCTTTACGCCGTGATCGAGGATGATCTGCGGCGCGTGCTGTCCTACAGCCTGAATAATCAGCTTGGCTTTATGGTGGTCGGAGTCGGAGTCGGCACGGAACTGGCGCTAAACGGCACCGTGTCACACGCCTTCGCCCACATCCTCTACAAGGCACTGCTATTCATGTCCATGGGGGCATTGTTGCTGCAGGCCGGTACCGTGAAGGCCTCCGAACTGGGCGGTGCCTGGCGTTCGATGCCGATCACCGCCTTTTTCTGTCTGATCGGGGCGGTATCGATCTCTGCCTTCCCGCTGTTCAGCGGATTCGTCACCAAGTCACTGACCATGTCCGCCGTGGCCGGTGAAAACCACCAGGTCGCCTTTTTCGCCCTGCTGTTCGCCTCGGCCGGGGTCATGCATCACTCCGGGATCAAGATCCCTTTCTGCGGTTTCTTTTCTCCCGGAACCGGTAGGCCCGTTCAATGCGGGGAGCCCCCCCTGAACATGCTGGTTGCCATGGGCACGACGGCACTGCTGTGCCTTGCGATCGGTGTCTATCCGCAATCACTCTACCAACTGTTGCCCTACCCGGTAGACTACCAGCCATACACGAGCAGCCACGTGATCAACCAGTTGCAGCTGCTGATTTTTGCCCTGCTGGCATTTGCCTGGCTGGAACGGCGCCGCCTCGAACCACCCGCTCTTCCGGGTATCAATCTGGACACCGACTGGACCTACCGACGCCTGCTGCCGCTGGTGGTGCGAAAACTGATGACCGTCGGCGCGCCGATTGACAACGCTATCCGTCGCGGCGCCAGCGGTCATGTCCGGATGATCATCAGGGAACTGTCCCGCCACCACGAGCCACATGGCCTTCTCGCCCGCGTCTGGCCAACGGGGAGCATGGTTCTCTGGGTGGCCATTCTGCTGGGCGCCTACCTGCTGGCCTATCTGTTGTAGATGCAGGGACGGCTATGGCTGGATCATGTTTGACCGGGGCCGGTCAACATAAGGAAGACCGCCGCGTTGCTGCCCCCATCCAGTCCAGGCAAGGCGCGAGGCTCCTTGCCACGGAATTCCCGGTATGTATCGTATCAATGCTTAATGTACCATTCATTTCCGACACCTCTTCGAATTGGGGCATGTGATGGGACTGAGCTGGAAGGAAAACATCTACCTGCAGCGTGAATCGCTGGCGAGGATCCTGCACGAACCACTGGCAGGTCTTTCCTGTGAGTGCGTGCAATTCTGGGGAGACCGGGAAAAACTGGATGAAGTGTTACTGAACGGTTTCCCCCGTATTCCACACTGCACCTATCTGTATGTGCTGGATACCAGCGGGACCCAGATCAGTGACAATGTCGGCAGTGAAGGCCTGATGCCGGAACACTTCGGGCGCGACCGTTCCCAGCGCCCGTACATGAAAGAAGCGGTTCCCGCGTGGGGATTCCTGCTCTCCGATGCCTATATCAGTCTGGTCAAGCATCGCCCTTCCCTGACCGCCCTGCACGTCATTCGTTCCGGAGATGAAATGCTCGGTTTCCTGGGCGCCGATTTTGACCTCCGCAATCTGCCGGTAACAGCGGAGCCCTATGAGGAACCCGGCAACTGGCGCCAGATCAAGGGCGATCCCTCTATTCGTGGCACGGTCTTCCAGCAAATCAGGGTCGAAAGCCCGATGGACCGGAATATAGACCAGGCGATCTCTATACTCGAGGAACTGCTGACCGAACGCGGGATGTTCCAGGGTGTGATTCATTTTTCCAGCAGCCGCACCACTGTCTGGTTTGTCGACGATCCGTTCCGCTACCGGATTCTGGATCACGAAGCGCTCAGTGACGCGGATATCTGCCTGGCCTACCTGCCCCGCCCCTATCCCACCGATGCCATCATCCCCAAATCCAGCATAGAACCGATATTGGACAATATGCAGAAACTGCGCCTGATGGATGAAACCCTTTACCTGCGCTCGGCCTCGATCAATATCTTCAACGGCATGATCAGCCTCACCTTCTCCTGTGACGGATCGCATTACATGCGCTATAACGAGTTCCTGGAAAAGGATCTCTCATTCTGGATCGGCAATGCGGCATAACCGCGAAACGCCGCAAGGCGGCTGTTTCAGCAGCTGGAGTGGATGCACTGTTCAGCCAGACTGATCCCGCTGGATCAGCACGCTAGCCCGGTATCTTGCCGGCACCGTCTTCCGATCCCTGTTTCGACTCGATCCTCAGCCATTCGAGCAGCACCTCGTATCCAAGGACCAGGATCACGGCACCGATAAACAAACCGATAATCCCGGAGGTAAGAAAACCGCCTATCGCCCCGATGAAGATGACCGCCATCGGTACATTGACCCCACGCCCCAGCAAGATCGGCTTCAGGATATTATCCAGTGTGCCCACAAAGATACTCCAGACAAGGAAGATCACCGCGGTCATGGTATCCGCCGTGGAAAAAACATAGATCAGTACCGGAATGATAATGGGAAAGATGCCTACCTGGATGACTGCCAGCAGAAGGCACAGGGCCGCCCAGAGACCCGCACCTGGTACCCCGACTGCCAGAAATCCCAGACCGGCCAGGATGGTCTGGATCAACGCGACCCCCAGGATTCCCCGGGCAACGCTGCGTATGGTGGCGCGGGACAGGTTAAGGAGCGCCTCCCCATGTTCATCGGCCAGGCGTGCAGCAAGAATTTGTGCCATACGGCTTCCGGACTCGCCATAACGCAGAAATATTCCGGCAATAATGATCGCCAGGATGAACTGGAGAATACCGAGCCCCGCCCCGCCAATCGCGCCCAGCAACCACTGGCCAATCACCTTGAGCTGCGGTTCGACCTGACCCAATGCTGCGCCGAGATTGACGGACGCCAGGTTCCAGAATCTCGCCAGTGGTTCACCGATCACGGGCCAGTTCGAAACCCCATCCGGCGCCGGCGGTATGCTGAGGGTACCGGAGTCCATTGCCTTTGCCAGCTCCGTGCCCCCGCTGACCAGGGTATCCGAGAGCATCACCGTCGGTATGATCAGTATGAAGAGTGCCAGTATGGTAATCAGCACTGCCGCGAGTGCAGGCCGACCTCCCAGCATCTCCTGCAGGCGTGAATAGCTTGGATAGATCGCAACCGCGATAATCACACCCCAGACGATTGGAATCAGAAACGGTCGGACAATCTGGTAACAATAGATCGCCAGAATGGCGATCAGGCCAATGCGAATCGTTGTCTCGACCGCCCTCCTCAGTAATATCCTGTCTTTCTCGTCAGCTGCGGAAGTGTTCATGAATACGCTCTCTGGTTGGCCGGTGCGGAAGGAAGGAATAATAAGGAATTAACGGTCATCCAACCACCGCTGGTTCATGCCTGCCCGGGGCTGGCGGAACCTGGTTACCACACGAAACAGCTGGTATGCACGGTGTATATCCGATGGTTTCGCCAACGAAAATCCTTGACCGTAACCAGTTCGTTGCCCAAACTCTCATCTTCGCTATCAGAACAAGCCATCCTTCCGTTGGCTGCCGGATGCGCATCCACAAGACACAGAAAAAATGATGGAGAGACAAACCATGTTTGAATCAGCAGAAATCGGTCACGAAATCGACAAATCCACGTTCGAGGAAGAATACGCAAAATTGCGCACCGAGTTGCTGGAGGCCCAGTTTGATCTGATCGAGTCCGGCACGTTTCCCGTCATCATTCTTGCAGCGGGGATGGAAGGCGCGGGCGTGATCGATGCCCTCACCAATGCGCATACCGTGCTCGATAGCCGTCATGTAGTCACCCATGCCACTGACGCACCAACCCGGGAGGAGACTGAACGCCCCCGCATGTGGCGCTTCTGGCGCACCCTGCCCCCGAAGGGCGAGATCGGTATCTATGTTGGCGCATGGTACACGACACCACTCATCGGAAGAATACTCGGCAAAACCGGATCAGCAGACTTCGATCGACAGATGCAGTCCATCAAGCGACTGGAGAACATGCTGGCAACGGAGGGCGCACTGATCCTGAAATTCTGGTTTCACCTCGACAAGAAAAAACAGAAAAAGCGATTGCAAAAATTGGAAGAAAGTGAACGCACGAAATGGCGTATCGAGGAATCCCCCCTGGGTGGCAGCAAACATTATGAAGAGGTGAAAAGCGCCGCGGAACAGATGATGCAAATCACGGGTACCGATCAGGCGCCCTGGATCCCCGTCAATGCAACAAACAAGCACTATAAAAGCCTGGTCGTGATGAGAACCATATTGGATGCAATCCAGGCCCGCCTCGCCGAGCCACCAGCAGAGCAACCGGTCCCCGCACCGGTCCGCGTCCCGGATATCGACGGCAAGACCCTGCTGAGCACCCTGGACCTGTCACACAAGCTGGAAAAGGAAAGCTACAAGAAACAGCTCGAAAAATACCAGGACCGACTCAACGAACTTGTCTGGGATAAAAAATTCAGGAAACACTCCGTCGTGCTGGTCTTCGAGGGCAACGATGCGGCGGGCAAGGGTGGCGCGATTCGACGGGTTATCCAGTTCCTGGATCCCCGCCGCTACCGTGTCAACCAGTATGCCGCGCCAACCGAGGAAGAGCGCGCGCAACCCTATCTCTGGCGCTTCTGGCGGCGCATCCCCCAAAACGGGCATGTCGGGATCTTTGATCGTTCCTGGTACGGACGGGTTCTGGTGGAGCGTGTTGAGAAATTCTGCTCCGAGGCCGACTGGCGGCGCGCCTATGGTGAAATCAACGATTTCGAGGCCGAGATGTCACAGGCGGGTATAGTCGTTATCAAGTTCTGGCTTGCAATCGACAAGGACGAGCAGGAACTGCGTTTCAAGGCACGCGAGGAAACCGGATACAAGCGCTACAAGATTACCGATGAGGACTGGCGCAACCGGGAAAAATGGGACGAGTACACCGAGGCCGTGTGTGACATGATCGACTATACCAGCACCTCGATTGCCCCGTGGACCATTGTCGAGGCCAACGACAAGTATTACGCCCGGATCAAGGTGCTGAAAACGATCTGCCAGCAGATCGCGAAGCGGCTGAAATAGATTCCCGTCACGGATCCGGGTGTTGTGGCGTCAACAACGCGGCAACACCCGGATCCCTGCGGGGCAGCTACCAGCCCAACTCTCCCGGCTCGATATCTGCCTGCCCATCATCCCTGACAACGACTTCGGTTCTTGGAGGCAGGGCCTCCTGGTCGAACACGAGATGTTCCTGCCGGAATATCTCTTCCGAAGTCGCGAAGGTCCACGATACATACTCCGCCTCCTGATCCCCGGCAATCACTGCCATGGAAGACGACAGGGCCATTACTGCGATAACTGCAACAATATTTCTCATGGTCTACTCTCCTTACCTTGGTTACTGAAAATAATAGGGACCATTACGCGTCCGCATCCCTGATGCCGGATACGGGGCGAAAAAACCGGGGATGATCATAAAAATCACTGCCCCTGCGCCATGCTGCGCAGTGGTATAGCCATTGGTTGCTTGATGCTGACCGCGCCCCGCAGGTCTCCCGCCCTGTACCCTCGCGCCTGATCGAGCGGGTACTCTCTATCCAGGGCGTTTTTGACTACCTCGGGGATTTGCTCACTGTCTCCATGGCAGCTCAGACACACGGGTTGCGTTGGAATGGGTTTCATAAAGCGGTAGTAGTGAACGCCACCTTCCTCGACAACCTCGCTGTAGTGCATATCGGAATACTTTTCGCCCTTCCCGGCCCGTGTCTCAAAATCAGACAGGACCAGACGTTCCGTGGCATCCGGCATCCCCAGCATGGGATTACGCACCCTTGTGCTGACCCGGGTGACGCGCCAGCCGTTAGCCCGTGAGATTTCACCAGCGATCTCGGGGGCCTTGACACGACAGATGTTTATCGCCGACTCGGGACCCTTCGTGCTCATTTCTTTTTTCAGCGTTTCGCCAAGCCGGGTAATCAACTGTCCTGCCACATCACGTGAGGCAGCCTCCCGGGCCGCCAGATCGTCCGCAAAAGCGGGTCCTGTTACCGTAACCAGTGCGATACCCAGACAGTACGCCTGACAGGACCGCCACGCCGTGAAAGTACGCCTAATCATCTGTTTTCTACCTCCCTATCCGGTTGCCAGCCATAATCGTCATACGATAAACCTGTATATAGCAACGTCCATGCCAAATATTTCATGCCAGCCTCATATCTCGATATTTGTTTAGATATACACATTTACTATTTGTTATATATTAATATTTATATTTTTTCCACTCCTGGCAGAGTTGCAGGCGATGTAAGATTGTCTTGCAGTTTGCGCCTGATATGGCATTCTGCATCTATTATGAGTGTCGTAATTGTCACTTCCCCGGAGGAATGCCATGAATCAGTCTGACCCGGATTCCAGTCAGATCTCTCCGGAGGTCTCCTCGCTGTTGAACGGCATCGCAGAACCAGCGGTATTGATCGGTCTTGACTACCGGATCCTGGCCGCCAATCAGGGTTATCGCGAAACCTACGGTGAGGGGAAACCCATGGCCAGGCGCCACTGTTACGAGGCATCACACCATTATTCGGTTCCCTGTGACCAGGCCGGTGAAATCTGCCCTTTGAAAAAATGCCTGGAGTCCGGTGAGCCTCAGCGCGTGCTTCACCTGCACCACACCCCGAACGGTGAAGAGCATGTGGATGTAATGCTGATGCCCGTCAGGGACTCCAATGGCCAAATCATCTATCTGCTGGAAAAAATGACGCTGGCGAGCACGGCCAGCTCGCAGCCGGTGGCTGAAGGACTGGTCGGTCGATCACCACCATTCAACCGCATGCTGGAACTGGTACACCGGGTTGCGCCCGGGGAAACTACCGTGCTGTTACTTGGCGAGTCAGGCACCGGCAAGGAATTGGTTGCCAGGGCTATTCATGAAGGCAGCGAACGTTCGGCAGGACCTTTTGTACCGGTTGAATGTTCCGGCCTTTCCGAATCCCTGTTTGAGAGCGAACTGTTCGGTCATGAAAAAGGCGCCTTCACCGGCGCGCATGTCCGCAAGACCGGACTCGTAGAGGCAGCCGAGGGCGGCACCCTCTTTCTGGATGAAGTCGGTGACATTCCTCCCAGCCAGCAGGTCAAGCTGTTACGTCTGCTGGAAACCGGAACCTACCGGCGTGTGGGTGGTATTGAACCGCTCAAGGCAGACTTTCGCCTTGTCCTGGCAACCCACCGAAATCTGAAAGAACAGGTAGAGAACAATGAATTCAGGCAGGACCTCTATTACCGCGTCAATGCCTTTCCCATTCGCCTGCCACCCTTGCGTGAACGGGGTGATGATATCGACCTGCTGATTACATCCCTGCTCCAGCGCCTGACTCCGGACAGGCAAACAAGATTGAGCAAGGACAGCCTGCTCTGCCTCCGTAATTATGATTTCCCCGGCAATATCCGCGAACTTCGAAACATCCTGGAACGGGGGACCTTGCTGGCCGACGGCGATATCCTGTTACCGGAACACCTCCCGCAGGAATGCGCTTGCTCAAGCCTGCCGGATACCGACAGCGATGTGAAGGAACCGCTTACACTGGCGGAACACGAACGCCTCTATCTCGTCCGCATGCTGGCGGCCCATACCGGGGACCGCCAGACCCTCGCCGATAAACTGGGTGTGAGCAGGCGTACCCTGTTTCGAAAGCTGAAAGATCTCAGACTCGAAAACTGACTATTCACATCGCCGGCTCAGTTGAAAACCGACGGACAGTAACACCTCGTCGTCAACCGGAGAGGATTCCGGATCGGGTTGGTCGTCCACAGGAGTTGTGGATAACTATGTGTATAAAACTGGGGACAGAATCCGGAGTTCCTTATCCTATAACAGCTTAGGTCAAATCGACCATTTTTTGTGCAATTCTCTTTCTGCATGAATTACAGGAAATTAGAGTAGCTATCCTGATTCGTTGGCAGGTAGGAGAAAGAACCTATAAATATTCTTATGTAGACATTAGGCCGGTGAATAAGTTTTCTCCCCGGGGACCGAGGCATCACCTCCCTGCGCACATCCGGATGGGACCAGGATGCATACTGTATTGGCAACCACGCTTGTATGGAACACCCGGATCCGGCAAGGAGTCGTGATTCCAGAAAGGATAGTTTATATTCTAATAGACCATATTCCTTACAGGGCATGAGGCAGCCCGATTCAGATGAAAAGGAGGAGTTCATCATGACTACGATACGATTTCAGATTGCTCCGGATGTGGAGTTCAAGATGGAACTGGAGGTGGAAGGCATCGACACAGGAAGTCGGGATTATGACGTCCAGCAACACAAGACCGAGGTATACCAGGAATTTGAGAGACGGCTGAAAAATGCATTTCCCGAGGGAATAAAGATTGACCGGTTCGAATTCGGATTGAGCCAGGATTGAAACGGCTGAACAAGAGAATACCGAAACGCCTACCGGTACCCGACTGGAATGTCCGTCTTCAATGGTCCAGAATACCCTTCCTCTAACAAGGGTGCATGCCAGTCTCCCGCGCCACTGGCGCGCGATCAGTAGAGATTTATTGCAGACTCTGTAATGATGGTGTCCCGAGCACTTCGGGAAATATTCAATACATTTCAAAGGATGGCGAGTTATGGCAATAGCCGATAAGCTGAAAACCTACCTGAACGACAAGAGTGCATCCTACCAGCTGGTTGCGCATCCCCGCACGGGAAGCAGTATGGAGACAGCAGAGGCCGCTCATGTTCCCGGCGATCAACTGGCCAAGGCGGTTATCGTCAAGGACAAGGAACATTATGCCGTGGTTGTTTTGCCATCAGACCATCACCTGGATCTTGAGAATGTTGGCCTGCAGCTTGATTCCACGATCGCTATGGCGACGGAGGAGGAACTGGCCAGCTTGTTTCCGGATTGCATCATCGGCGCTATTCCACCGCTTGGCGATGCCTATGGGATCAAGACGCTGCTTGATACCAGCCTGGAACAACAAGCCGTCATTTACTTCGAGGCCGGAGACCATGAGCAGCTTGTGGAGACATCGGGAGAGCAGTTCAGGCGCCTGATGGCTAACGCCGTAACAGGCCGTTTCAGCCATCATATCTGATCCGGCAATCGCACGACCAGGCACTTCTACGCTGCAGCCCTGCCTGGAGCGGTCATCGGTACCGTGACAATGAACATCCATCGATTTGCCTGCCTGTGTCTATACAGGGCAGATGATTAACAGGCTCGTGAGTCATGATTTCAGCCCCCCCCCGGCTAGCCGAGGAACCCGGGATAGCCACGCGCATCCCGGGATTGTCCGGCAGCATCCCTGCGGTTTCATTGTGTGCATCCGGCTTTCCTGAACGATAATCCGTATAACCGGATTTCCGGCCCGCCATCGTGCGTTGGCTGATCCCTGCTACACTTATCAAACATCACCAACGGAGACATCCCATGGGAGCAGGCGTCATACCGCTTGCGATGAAAGACGGTGAGGTTCTGTTTCTTTTCCAGAGGACCTTCACCGGCAGAAAGGTCGGCTTTCTCATCGACTTTGGCGGCGGACTGGGCGATGGAGAGGATTATCGCGCTACCGCTGTGCGTGAGTTTGTCGAAGAAACCGAAACCATGTATCTCGCCGATGACCTGCGCCTCGCCCGACGATCAGAGGAACGGGTGAAGGAACAGATCGCGCTGGTTGAGGATTTATTCGACCGCACCCTTTCTGCCTATCCTGACTGGTGGCGCAGGAGAGACCCGGGCAACCCCGAAAAATCCAGGGACTGGAGAACCTACTTCATCGAGTTCCCGTTTCGGGATATCTCGGCCCTGAACAGCGAGTGGCAGTCTGACACCAGCGGCCGGTTCAAGAAACGCCGCGAGCTGGTCTGGATACCGGCAAACAGGCTGCTGGATATCTATGACCGCTCACCCGGTGATCTGTGGAAACGGGTGCGGCAACTCGAGGATGCCAGCCCGCTGATTCGCGAGATTCAATCGAGCCTGACCGGCTCCTGAAATTCCGGAAGTCCGCTAAAGACTGTTAATACTGCGGAAACGCTGCTAATCTTGTTTACCTGATGATGCCATTTCGGATAATAAAACTTCATCGTACATCGATCACCTGGGTGGTGATTCTCGCTGTTGCCGTGCTGACACTGGCGCCCCACCACTATCACCTGCATCATGGATCGGGACCCGATCCTGCCCACCATGTGCACGAGATTGACCTGCATATCTTCTCGGATATCAGCGATGAAGCACATCATGACGAGGCCATTGTGCTGGAGCTCACGCCCGACGGCCTGTTAAAACCAAAAGGCGATTATCCGCTGACACTGATCCTGAGCGTTTTTCTGCTGGTGCTCCCGCTGGTCGTTGAATCACAATCCCGATATCGACTCGCGCGCGCGGCACCACCCTCTCACCCGGCATACTACCAGCTCTCCCCTCCCCTGCGCGCGCCGCCGCGCCAGTAACCGAAATCTGTTCCGTTTGGATTACCGCGGGCCCGGGTCGTCTGAACATTCCCGTATGTGCAGGTACATCTGCGGATGTCATGCACAGCCATGCCAGGCTTGGTCGGGTCCGACGACCGGCCGGGAGAACCAGATCCATGAGATTCCTGATTCACATATTGGCGGCGCTGGGGTGTATGTCGCTTTCGTGCGCGACCGCAGCCGATATACAAACAACGATTACGCTCGAACAGGGACTCGGGCGCGTAATCGAGTACAGCCCTGTTTTGAAAGGTGCCCGATATCAGACCAGTGCAGCAGAAGCCCGCGTGCGGGCCGCAAGACTGCCTACTCCGCTGAGCGTGAAAATCGAACTGGAAAACTTTGCAGGAAGCGGCAAGGCCAGCGGTACGGACATTCTGGAATCCACACTCAGTCTCGCGCGGGTGCTCGAAACCGGTAACCAGACGAACCTGCGCGGAGATCTGGCACGTCAAAAGGCCGACCTGCTGCAAAACGAACAGGATTCCCGGCGACTGGATCTGCTGGCCACGACGACCGATCGGTTCGTCTCGGTAGTCAGTGATCAGGAAATGCTTGAAATTGCGCGCAAGACCATGAAACTGGCAAGGCACACGTTTGAAGTGATCGAAGCTCGATACAAGGCCGGAAAAGCACCAGCCAGCGAACGCAGTCGCGCCGTTATCGAACTGGCCCGTACCGAGATTGAACTGGAGCACGCGGAACACAAACTGGCAGCATCACGCCTGCGGCTGGCTGCCACCTGGGGTGATACCAGTCCACATTTTGATATTGCGGAAGGTGATCTCTTCGCGCTCGACGAGGTCGTGCCTTTCGACCAGCTGAAAGATCTACTCGACCGCAATCCCGATCTGGTACGTTTCGCGACGGCACAACGTCTTGCCGCAGCGCGAACACGTCTGGCCCGGGCAGATCGCCGGCCCGACATCGATCTCTACGGAGGCGTTCGTTATCTCAGGGAATCGGAGGATGTTGCCCTGGTGGTGTCTGCAAGCGTGCCATTCGGTACCCGACAGAGAGCAGCGCCCTCCATAGAAGAGGCCGAAATGCTTGCCCTGGCAGAGCCGCTTGCACAGGAGCAACGCCGGCTCGAGCTGTACACCACCCTCTTCGAGATACATCAGGAACTGATGCACAGCCGCAGCGCGGTCGAAACCCTGCGTCAGCGAATCATCCCGGAATCCAGAAAGGTATTGCGCGACCTGGAGAAGGGATATGCCCAGGGACATTATTCCTTCGTCGATATTCTGCTTGCGCAACGAACACTGCTCAAGGCCCGGATTGAACTGGTCAGCAGCGCCGCGGACTATCATCGTTATCGCGCTGAAATCGATCGGTTAACCGGTGCCAGACTGTTGCGGGAGGCAAGACCATGATCCGCGACATCATCATTACAGTATGTATTATCCTGACGGCAGGCGCCTTCGCCGCGCTGATACTGACCGGTTCGGATACCACGGATGTTGCCCACGATGAGCACGCACTGCCTGGAGTTCACGAAGAGGAGACAGTCAAGGGTCCTCACGGTGGCCGGCTACTTGAAAAGGGCAGCTTCGCACTCGAGATCACCATATTCGAGACAGGTGTACCACCTGAGTTTCACGTTTATACCTACGAACAGGACAAACCGGTTGCACCTGCCCGGGTTGACCTGGACATCGAACTGAAACGTCTGGGCGGTAGCGTCGATCGAATCGGTTTCAGTCCGCAAGGCGATTACCTGCGGGGGCACGGAGAAGTCGTGGAACCACACTCCTTCGACGTATCCGTCACCGCCCGGTATGCGGGCAGGGACTATCACTGGAGATATCCGAATTATGAGGGACGCACACAGATCCCGGATAATATCGCAGTCGAGGCAGGCATAAAGACAGAAACCGCGGGCCCCGCAATTATTCACCAGTCCCTGAGCGTAACGGGGCGTGTGCAGGCCGACCCCGATCGCCTGTCGCAAGTACGTCCGCGCTTTGCGGGCATGGTTCAGTCGATCAACTACAATCTCGGAGACCCGGTCGAGGCTGGTGACATACTCGCAACCGTACAAAGCAACGAAAGCCTGCAAACCTACCCGATCAGGGCGCCGATAACGGGAAACATCATCAAGCGCAATGTTCAGCTCGGTGAAACCACTGGTGATGAACCGATGTTTATCATCGCAGACCTGTCACATGTCTGGGTTGAACTCGACCTTTACAGTCGCGACCTCGGAAAGGTACACCCCGGGCAGGGCGTCGCCATCCAGACACTGGACGGCCAGCATCTTGCCCGGGGTGAGATCGAATGGATATCGCCGCTTGCCGCGCACGCCAGCCAGAGTGTCAGTGCCCGGGTACCCGTAAACAATACCGCCGATAACGGTCTTCGGCTGGGACAATTTGTGCGCGGTGTCGTCGAGGTAGCCGAGCATCCGGTACCACTGGCTGTCAGGCGTTCCGCCCTGCAAGGTTTTCGCGACCACCAGGTTGTCTTTGCCCGCTTTGGCGACACGTATGAGGTGCGTATGCTGGAACCGGGGCGGGAAGACAGGGAATGGGTCGAGGTGCTGAGCGGACTGGTCCCCGGCACCGAATATGTGACCGTCAATAGCTACCTGATCAAGGCGGATATCGAGAAATCGGGAGCCAGTCATGACCACTGATGGCTTGCCGCTGCCGGTCCGTTTCTACCTGCTCGGCGGGGTGCGGGCGTGCTGAACCGGATTGTCTCTTTTTCGCTTGCGCATCGCTGGCTGGTGCTGGCGCTTACATTCGGGATCGCAGGACTTGGTGTCTACAACTTCGGTCGGCTACCCATTGACGCGGTGCCCGACATCACCAATGTGCAGGTGCAGATCAATACCGAGGCCCGGGGATATTCACCACTGGAAGTTGAACAGCGCGTGACCTTTCCTGTCGAAACGGCCATGGCGGGTCTGCCTGGCATCGACTATACGCGATCTATTTCGCGTTACGGCCTGTCACAGGTAACCGTCGTCTTTCAGGATGGCACGGATATCTATCTGGCACGTCAACTGGTGAGCGAGCGGCTGGTTGAGGTAAAAGGCCAGTTGGCAGAGGACATCGAACCGGCCATGGGACCGATCGCAACCGGCCTGGGTGAGATTTTCATGTATACCGTGTCCACTGCAGAAGGATTTGCACACGATCCCATGGAACTGCGGACGGTACAGGACTGGATTGTACGACCACAGCTGCGCCAGACCCCCGGCGCTGTCGAGGTCAACACCATCGGCGGTTACACCAGGCAGTTTCATATTCTGCCCGATCCGGGCAAGCTGCTTGCCTATGACCTGACGCTGCAGGATGTCATGGCCGCACTGGTTCGTAACAACGCCAACACCGGTGCCGCCTTTATCGAGCGAAGTGGGGCCCGGTATCTGATACGCTCACCGGGACAGCTCACCAGCCTGGATGAGATCGGCATGATCACGGTAGCCAGGCGCAATGGCGTACCCCTTGCCCTGCACGAGATCGCCAGCATTCAGCTCGGCAGTGAACTGCGCAACGGTGCCGCGACACAATCCGGCCGTGAGGTCGTGCTCGGTACGGTATTCATGCTGGTCGGGGAAAACAGCCGGCAGGTGGCACGCGCCACGGCACAGAAGCTGGAGGCCATCAAGCCATCACTGCCCGCGGGGATCGAGCTGAAACCTCTCTACGACCGTACCTCACTGGTGGATAAAACCATCTCCACGGTCCGGAAAAACCTGACCGAGGGCGCCCTGCTGGTGATCGCCGTACTGCTGCTCCTGCTGGGAAACTGGCGGGCTGCACTGATTACGGCGGCGGTTATACCACTGGCCATGTTGATGACGATAACCGGTATGGTGCAATCCCGGGTATCGGGCAACCTGATGAGTCTCGGTGCCCTCGATTTTGGCCTGATTGTGGATGGTGCCGTCATCATCGTGGAGAACTGCCTGCGCCGACTGGCGGATGAGCAGCGACATTTACGCACATTACCGGACCTGAACGAGCGTCTGCGTATTGTCCGGGAAGCGACGCTGGAGGTGGTGAGACCCAGCGTATTCGGGGTCAGCATCATACTGATCGTCTATCTTCCGATCTTCGCCCTGGATGGCGTGGAGGGCAAGATGTTTCATCCCATGGCCTTTACCGTGGTCACCGCCCTGCTCAGTGCCCTGATCCTTTCGGTCACCGCGGTACCGGCAGCGGTCGCCTTGTTTGTCCGGGGCCGCGTGGCGGAAGAGGAAAATGTCATCATGCGTTCGCTCCGGCGCATTTATGAACCCGCCCTGCGGGTAGCGCTCGCGCATCGCTGGTCAGTCGTGTCCCTGGCTACCGTGCTGGTGTTGCTGGCCGGGATGCAGGCGGGTCGAATGGGCACGGAATTCGTGCCCAATCTGGACGAGGGCGATATCGCCATGCACGCCCTGCGCATTCCGGGCACCAGCCTGGCCCAGGCCGTGGAAATGCAGACCTCCCTGGAATCCACGATACGCGAATTCCCGGAAGTCTCCCATGTCTTCACCAAGTTAGGGACCGCCGAAGTAGCGACCGATCCCATGCCACCCAATGTGGCGGATACCTTCATTATTCTCAAACCGCGCTCCGAATGGCCGGACCCGCGCATGAGCAAATCCACGCTGGTGGCCGGGATAGAACAGGCAGTCCGGAAACTTCCGGGCAACAATTATGAATTCACCCAACCCATCCAGATGCGCTTTAACGAATTGATCGCGGGCGTACGTTCGGATCTTGCCATCAAGATCTACGGCGATGACCTGGATACGCTGGCAGAACTGGCGAACCGGATCGAAAAGGTAGTGTCCACCGTCCAGGGCGCCGCCGATGTCCGCACGGAGCAGGTCAGCGGGCTTCCCGTTGTCACCGTGACTCCCGACCGCGTGCGCCTGGCGTATTTCGGTCTGGATATAAACGACGTGCAGGAGACACTGCGCATCGCCGTGGGTGGCGCGATCGTCGGCCAGGTATTCGAGGGCGACCGGCGATTCGATATGGTCGTGCGCCTGCCAGAGGCACTGCGCACTGATCTTGACGCACTGGCGAGGCTGCCCATTCGCCTGCGAGACACGGGAGAAACCGAGATCCCGGGTGATGCGGACGCCCTGGGCTTGGTCCTGACCCCACCCGAGGCGATCCCCCTCGGCGAGGTAGCCAGCATCGATTATGCCATCGAACCCAACCAGATCAGCCGCGAAAACGGAAAGCGGAGGGTCTTCGTAACCGCCAATGTACGCGGCCGCGATCTTGGCAGCTTTGTCGCAGAGGTACAAAAGGCGGTGGGCAACGAGGTAGATATCCCCGCGGGTTACTGGCTGGATTACGGCGGCACCTTCGAACAGCTCATCTCGGCATCACGTCGTCTGTCTGTCGTGGTGCCGGGTACGTTGCTGATTATTTTCGGGCTGCTGTTCATGGCGTTCAATTCTGCAAAAGACGCTGCCCTGGTGTTTACCGGTGTACCCCTGGCATTGACCGGCGGGATAGTGGCACTCACATTACGGGATATGCCGTTATCGATCTCGGCAGCAGTGGGATTCATCGCCTTGTCGGGCGTGGCGGTATTGAACGGAGTCGTTATGCTGTCATTCATTCGCAACCTGCGAACCCGGGCCATCGCTATCGAGCAGGCGGTGGTCGAGGGTGCGGTGAAGCGCTTGCGCCCCGTGCTGATGACCGCGCTGGTCGCCAGCCTCGGATTCCTGCCAATGGCGATCAATGTTGGCACCGGCGCCGAGGTACAACGGCCACTTGCCACCGTAGTCATCGGCGGCATTATCTCTTCCACCCTGCTTACGCTGTTTGTCCTGCCGGTACTCTACAGCCTGGTTAGTCGCAGAAACTGAGCCGGATCGCTCACCGGTCCGGCACGGGACCTACCCTCATGCCAATTACTTCAGGAAAGACAGGACCTCCCGTTCAATGTCTTCCTTGTCGATCACGGTGTCCTGTACAACCGGCATGTCGAACAGTGCCTTGATGCGCGCGGGTATGTGCGTGTTCGCCGTTTTGGCGATCGATGCGAGCGCATCGATGTCGTGAGCATCATTCTCGCCAGTCAGGGCATTGGCGATCGTCGGGGAGAACTTGGTCCACTCCGCCGTGGAGTAGACGATGGTCTTGAGCGGCTTGGTTCGGCAGCTCTCATGGGCGCTGAAACAGGTCGCGGTGTGGGGATCCATCAGGTAGCCTGACTCGAAGGCCGACCGGATATAGCGTTTGCCCTGTTCATCATCGCAGTAGTCCGCCGCGAACACCTGCTGCAGTTGCTGCAGTTCATCCTCATCCAGGCGGTAGTGATTTTCGCGGTCGAGCTGTTCCATGAGTTCGCGGGTGCGCCCGGGACCGAACAGATCATGGAGAACGCGCTCGATATTGGACGACTTCAGGATGTCCATGGCCGGCGAGGTGGTGGATATCAGGTTACGGTCACGCATGTCATAGGCGCCCGTGTTGATCAGACTGGTTAGAATATTGTTGCGGTTCGAGGCCACCAGGATTTTCTCCACGGGAAGACCCATCTTCATCGCATAGTAGGCCCCGAGCGCGTTTCCGAAATTGCCGCTGGGCACGTCCAGATAGACCTTTTCGCCCAACTCGATGGCGCCCTGTCGTACGAGTTCCAGGTAGCTGTGGATGTGGTATATCTGCTGGAAGATGATACGACCGAAGTTCACCGAATTGGCCGCTGAGAGGTGGATGTGCCTGTCCTGAAGCCGGGCCCTGAAGCCTTCCGAACCCAGCAGTCTCTTGAGCGCGAGCTGGGCGTCGTCGAAATTGCCGTGTATGCCAATGACCTTCAGGTTCGGGGCATCCTCGGTCACCATCTGCAGACGTTGCACATCCGAGGTGCCGCCATCCGGATACAGGCAGGCCACCTGGATATTGGGCCGGTTCTTGAATGTCTCCAGGGTTGCCGGCCCGGTATCGCCGCTGGTTGCGGCGAGAATGAGATAGTTCTCATCCCGCTGTTGCGCCAGGCGGGACAGAATCACCCCGAAGGGCTGCAGCGCCATATCCTTGAACGCCCGCGTCGGGCCATGGTAGAGCTCGGAGACGTACAGGTCGTCCTGGACCCGAACCACGGGCACGGGGTTTTCGGGGTCATCGAAGTTGTCGTACTGTGCGAGTGCCTCCTCAAGGCTGGTGGGGTCGATGTCCACCTCGAATTCAGCCAGAACATCACGTGCCAGCGTCCGGTAGTCCGCATCCCGGTGCGCCTCCAGGAAGGCAATACCCAGGTGCGGCAGTGTATTCGGCACATAGAGCCCGCCAAATGACGCCATAGGACTGAGAATGGCAGCGGAGAATGTCTTCTCCGGGGAGCGGGAGCTGTCATTGCCACGTGTTTCAATGAATTGCATGGTGAATCCGGAATCAGTATTAGAATCTGTGTATTATACGCAGAATCAGGCCGTGAAATGGATCTGCGCACCCGCCCCGACTGCAGGAAGATGTGTACTGCATCCTGGCACACGGACGCCACAACTCGGCCATCCACTCGTGGGTTTCTACCGACTCACCGGGGGCATGCCTATATCGGGCAGCAATTCGTCCGGCTCTTGTCTCTGCCCGAAAAGGAACAATAAATATTATATATATTATTTAGTTATAATTATTTTATAAAGTTAATTATCACAATGCTGTCGCGATAATAAAAAAGTACTTCACTCTCTGTGCAGGCGCCTCGTCATTGCGGTACCGCGCAGGCAGGATCTGAAATCACGGCAGCAGGCGATTGATCCACCTGACCAGCCCCCGGGTTGCCGGGCTGAACAGTTTCCTGCCATACCAGGTATTCACCGCTCGCCGATGGACCTGGGCCAACGTCGGATAGGCGTGAATGGTTGCTGAGATATCCGCGATCCTGGCACCGGTTTTCATCGCCAGGACGATTTCATGAATCAGCTCCCCGGCGTGCCCTCCCAGGATCGACGCCCCCAGTACCCGCCCCTTGTGTACCACCAGCTTGGCGAAACCGGCCTCCTGCCGATCGGTCAGGGCACGGTCAATCTGGCGGAAAGGAAACCGCAGGATTACGGGTTCGATCCCCTTTTCGCGCGCCTGCTGTTCCGTCATGCCCACTCGCGCCAGTTCGGGGTCGGTGTAGGTCGCCCAGGGGACCACCCGATAGTCGGTTTTTTTCGGAATCCGGAAGATCGCATTGCTGATGACGATGCCTGCATGGTATTCCGCAATGTGCGTCAGCGGGTATGGCCCGCATACATCGCCGCAGGCAAAGATATGCCTGCGGGAGGTGCGCTGACGCCGATCCACCTGGATTCCCATCGCAGTATGGATGACACCTGCCTTATCCAGACCCAGCCCCTCAACAACCGGCCGCCTGCCGACCGCGACGAGCAGCGCATCGGTCGACAACACCACTCCGTTACTACATTCCACCCGTGTTTCATCACCATTCCGGGAGACCCGCTCCACGGTAGTGGATGTATGGATCGTCATTCCTTCCGACTCAAGCTGGGCCTGCAAGGCATCGGCCACTTCGGGATCTTCCTGTGGCAACAGATGCGGTAAACGCTCCACCACGGTCACCACGCTGCCAAGACGGGCAAAGGCCTGCGTCATTTCCAGGCCGACCGGCCCGCCACCCAGCACGATCAACCTCACCGGCAGTTCGCG
Organism: Pseudomonadota bacterium; assembly: GCA_029287615.1. Classification (GTDB taxonomy): domain Bacteria; phylum Pseudomonadota; class Gammaproteobacteria; order UBA9214; family UBA9214; genus JARFQV01. The sequence continues at coordinate 21,210 of JARFQV010000280.1, forward strand.
CAGGGAAAACAGATCTTCATTGGTCAAACATCCGGTCTCTTCCAGTCCCCTGACCGGCGGGATAAAGGGCTGTGAACCGGTAGCGATGACAAAACGCCGCCCCTCGATCTCCCGGTCATTAACCTGAATCCTGTGCTCATCCAGGAAGGTTGCCGCCCCGAAAAGAACTTCGCAGCCATAGCCCCGGAAGCGCTCCGGATCATCATGCTCCTGGATACGCTCGATCACGGACTGCACATGATCCGAGACCCTGGCCATTTCCACATCCGGCTCATAGGCAGGCAGACCGAAATCAGTGCCACGGCGCATCAATGAGGCAACCCGGGCGGTATGGATGAGGGTTTTGCTCGGTACGCAACCATAGTGCAGACAGTCACCACCCAGCTTTGCCGCCTTTTCAACCAGCGTGACCTTCAATCCGAGTTGCGCCGCCACGCTGGCAACCACCAGTCCACCGGCACCGCCACCGATTATCACCAGGTCACGTTTACTCATCAGTGCCTCTACCAGCCCCGCTTGTAACCGGGTCAAGGGGGTTGGAGGTGCTATTTGGGAATTTTAATTGCACAATCTTGCTATACTAACCAGCGGTTGCGTGAATGCATAGTTACTCTAACCGCGCTATCCCGCAATCTGCGGTGGCGTCCATCGCACCGGGCGATTCACGGGTATACAGGAAAACAGAGGGGATGGTGTGCAATATATTCCGAGCGAGGTAGCGATTGGCGGTGTGTACTTCCCTCCCCTCTTGCTGGCTGGCCTGCTCGGTGCAGTCCTGGCATGGCTGACAGTCATGCTGCTGAACCGTTACCGGCTGTCCCGGTTTATCTACTATCCGCCGCTGGTCTTCCTGGCGATGGCAGTGATTTATACGGGCCTGATTGGCACTTTTTTCATACCGGTGTGAGGGTGATGAATACACTTGTAAAAGTCTCGATAAGCGGCGCATTGGTCCTGATAGCGGTCGGTGTGGTTCTCTACAAATACTGGGCCTATGTCACGAACCCGTGGACCCGCGATGGACAGGTACGCGCCCAGGTCGTGCAGATCAATCCGCGGGTATCCGGCCCGATTGTCAATCTGCCGATCAGGGACAATCAATTTGTCAAGGCAGGCGATCTTCTGTTCATGATTGACCCTCGCACCTTCAAGGCTGCCGTTGATCAGGCCAGGGCGGATGTGCAAAAGGCCCAGGTGGAAGCGGACAATGCCAGGGAAGAGGCGGAGCGGGATCAGGCGATCATGAAACGGGATCGTGGTGCCGTATCGGTGCAGACCGTGGAGCGGAAGGAAACCGCTCAACGCAAGGCAGAGGCCGCGCTGATTGGCGCCACGGCTGAACTGGAGCAGGCGCAACTGAATCTCGAGTTCACCGAGGTGAAGGCGCCGGTCGACGGCTATGTCACGAATCTGAATCTGCGCCAGGGCAGTCAGGCCGTCGCCAACCAGCCCGCGCTGGCGCTGATCGATATCAACAGCTTCTGGGTGCACGGCTTCTTCCGGGAAAACTACATCGAGGGAATCAGCGAAGGTGACAGGGCAATCATTACCCTGATGAGCTACCCCGACAAGCCCCTCGAGGGTCGTGTCGACAGTCTGGGCTGGGGCATCGCCCAGGAAGATGGCAGCACCGGCTTTGACCTCTTGCCGACCATCAATCCCACCTTTGAATGGATACGGCTTGCCCAGCGCGTGCCGGTGCGCGTTCACTTGCTGGATGTACCGGACGAGGTCAAGCTGCGCGTCGGCACCACTGCATCGGTTCTGGTTATGACAGGGACCCATGACAGTGAAGACAGGCAACCCGTCCCTGCCAGCCCACGCGCGCTGCAGTGAGACCGGGCACTTCG
>JARFQV010000287.1 GCA_029287615.1 Pseudomonadota bacterium
GTCCGGATCAACAGGATCTGGTGAGACTGCGAAATCCTGGCATCCTTCCTTATCACGAGGCAGAGCTATTGACTCAAGTGACTTTTCAATGAAGGTGTCTCTCTGATTCGGCTTGAGAAATATCATCCCCGATACGATTAATGCCATGGTGGTCAGGAACGCCAGGCATCCAGCATCTGGGCGGTATCCTGGTAGATCCGAAAACGGACTATGCGCCCATCCTCGATCTCCAGGATCTGGCAGGAGCGCATCTCGAATTGTCTTGGGTGTCCCTCGAAGTGGCCGCGTTCCCGGCACTCGACATAGGCGCCCTTCTCCGTTTCCGTGCAGGACAGCACCTCGAACAATTCCAGCCGGTTGATCTCGCCGACGATGGAGAAGAAGCGTTTCACCTCGTCGATGCCACGATAGATACCGAAGTGCGGTACCTCGCTGCTACCGACCAGCTCCCATTCAATCCCGGGGTCCAGCAGGGCGTATATCGCCTCGAGGTCACCGGCGAGGAATGCCGCGTATAGCTCGTTGGCGACAGCGCAATTTGTTCTTTCTTCTGGCATGTGGTGTTCCGTGTAGACGCATCGATTAATTTTCCCGTGTAATGCGCCTGGCCCGGTCAAGGTAACCGCTATCGACACCAAACCAGAAGGCGCCGGATTTTGCGTCGTAGTACATGTGGCGAATGGCACCGCCGCTGGATACTTCCGAGTCACTGACAAAGGCCTGCCGCTTTGTATCAAAGCCAATCAGGCGATTGGGGTACGGCCCGGTCTCAGCAATCCATAACATGCCGCTGGCATCCAGGGCCGTTCCGCAGGGACGGCTGTCGCGCCCGCCGGGCATCGGCCAGATCCGGAATTCCCCCGCCTCGGCGAAGGCCAGGGACGGCAGGGACAGTATGAGGGCAAGCAGGCTGATACCGATATATTTCATGGCAGTTCCCGAAAAACCGGATAGCAGAACTCTTTGGGACACCGTGTTTCCAGTCCCTGTTCCCTGAAGACTCGATATCTGACGGGAAGGCTTGCCTGTCCCGATGCTCGGTGAAAAATCGGGTCTGTCCCCTGTTATCCCTGACAGCTGATCTCAAACACTGGTGATGAGCTTCAGCCTGGCGCCGGTACGGCGATACGTACATCGTCAAGGACCACCTGCCAGTACTTCTCGGTCCTGAACTCGATTCGGGTCACACCCCGATACTGCGCGGCAAAATAAATCGGCCCCAGGCGTGATGCGCGCAAGCTATCCTCGTAGGCGAGGTCCCCGCCACGCCAGGCCTTTATGTAGATATCACCCTGCTCCGCCCTGGGCCAGGCCACTCCCAGGTAAGCGCCATAAAAATCGAACGCCTGCTCTGATGAAATTTCCGCCGGATGGCCGGAACTGTTATAGATCAGGTATTCACCGCTGGTGGTATTGTTGATGTAACCGTCACCCGAGTAGAACTTCTGGTGGGTGGAGATCCAGTTGCGCCAGTTCAGCCCGGCATACCCGTTGGGTAACTCGTACAAGGTGTCTGACGTGGTCAGGTCGTCGAACCGGACTACGTCGATGCCTTGGTCGTCAGTTGCTGTTACATAGTCTGCACGGGTGGACCAGCGTGAGAGCAGCACCGGATAATCACCGACCTGCACCATACGGCGCCGTGTGTCGCCATCCTCCAGGGTCAGTTCCAGCTCCCATTTGCCCCTACCAGCCTTAAAAATGTAGGCACCATCAGGCCTCACCTTGACGGGAATGCGCTCACCCGTACTGGATACTGCCGTCAATCCGGCCACCGTTTCATCTTCTATGGTGCCGCGAACAAACAGAACAGGCGCAATTCCCAGGGGCTCCAGCGTCTTCGTCGCTACCAGTCCGCCGGGGGAGCCCTGCAATTCGCGAATGGTGGTCGTCTGCTTGCGGTTCGCCGAGGTGATCTGCCAGCCGGCGGGCGGTTGCGCGATGAACTGATACTGCCCCGGTGTATCGATCGGGAACTCGGGATTGTTCAACGACATTTTGAAGTTGGCAAAGCCGGAGATATTGGAGCGACCGTTTCTGCGTCCTTTATCGGGCCGGTGCAGTTGAAAAGGGAGCCCGGAATACGGTCGATCAGCGATATCGTACGTTCCGTTCCGGTTAATGTCGCGATAGACAAAGCAAGAGATATTCATTTTGCCGCTATAGGGCGCGGCATCAGCGACCGCTTGCGTGCAGGTCCAGCACAGCAAGGCGGCAACACCACAGCAGGCCTGCCGCAGAACCGGTAAAGCCCTCTTTAGCGCCACTCCCGCTACGGCCTTGCGCCTGGTCGGGGGCTGCCCACGAGTACGTTGGCTTGGCGGCGTTTGCCAGATTGCCTGGTAAGGTCCACTCAACATCGATATTCCTTCCTTACAGTTGTTCTTTTCCCAGCATCGCAGTCACGCCCACTACCGGATACGGTTCGCTACGGACGCGTGATATCGTACCACCCATCCGTGTCCTGTGCGGGCAATCAGCCCAGTGTAACAGTTCACCCCGGAGGTCGTCCCAAGCCTGGCAGGCTGTTGAAAAGTATCTGTTGAATGGCAAGATAGCAATCATTCAGCACGGACGGAAGCCCTTCCGATGCGCAGAACCGATGCTCAGCAAGAAACACTATACAACATGGTCTTTCCGGAGCAACGGGTTCCAACAGGTCATCCCTTGGGTCCGATCCGCGAGATGGTCAATGCGGCCTTGAAGCAACTGGATGAGGATTTAAACCGTGGAGATCCAGGACCACGCCCGTACGCGGGTCCAGCCCGCAACCGTGCTAGCACACGTCATCGGCATCGATTCCGACATAATCCATGTTCTGAACTCCTGCATCAACTCGATGCAGGAAGAATAGTTGGTGAATCAAAATTCGATGCAAAATTATGGAGTTCACTTCACCAAAAATCTCTGTTTGCCTGAAACCCTGAGGCAATGCATGACTTGAGCGGGTTCACGCGAAAATACTGATCCGGGTCAAACGAGTACGCAAGTTTACAGGC
>JARFQV010000332.1 GCA_029287615.1 Pseudomonadota bacterium
CGCGAAGTCACCGGCGCTGTCAGCCATGCCAAGCCCGTCGTGCCTGGCAATCTCAATACCTTCCAGGGCAAGTCGGGTTGCCACCACTGGCCGCGCCATTGCCATTGCCTCCAGCACCTTGTTCTGCACCCCACGTGCAACACGCATTGGTGCAACTGCGACACACGCATGGGCCAGGTAGGGGCGAATATCCTTCACGGCGCCCGTAACCGAGACGCCGGGAATGGATGCCAGCGAGCGCACTTCACCGGACGGTCTCGCACCAACGATGACAAACCGTGCTGTATCTGCAGAATCACGCACAAGGGGAAACACCTCGCGCGCAAACCATGTGACGGCATCGATATTCGCCCAGTAGTCCATGGCGCCGGTGAACACGATCACCTTTTGAGAATCGCCATAGGGGTCCTCGTAGTGATCACCCGGGGCGAAGAAGTCATGATCCACACCGTTATCGAGAAAACTGACATTTTCAGCCGCCTCCGGTGTGAGCTGCTTGAACAGAGCGGCCTCATCAGCAGAGACAAAGAGGCTGGCATCAGCTGACAGCGCAACATCCCGTTCGAAACGGAGCAGAGCCGCTGCCTCTCTCCGGTACAGCCAGCTCAGCGGCCACTGCTTGCGTCCCGCATACTGGCGCCACTTGTCCGAGTCGACATCCACGAAGTCAACAACACAATGCATGCCGGACGAGGCCCTGCCGGCAACATACTGGGCCATCGGTGATGAATAAACGAAAACCCGCTGCAGATTCCTGCTTGCAAGCCGCTCATTGATCCAGTTACGCATCCTGCGGTCCTGGAAATAGGGAATGCTCAGGGCCGTGTTACGAAGCAGGCCGGACAGGCTGCGTATCCTGGCACGTGACGGTGACAGCGGCAGCAGGCAGATCGATTCGCACAAAGCCTCCAGTTTTTCCCGGTATTGCATGTCCCGCGGATCATCCACGAACGCTCCCAAATGCACGCGCCAGGAACGGGCCAGATGCCTGAGAATATTGTATGAACGGATCTTGTCTCCCTTGTTTGGCGGGTAGGGGATGCGATGTGCGATAAACAGCAGTTCATCCATCGTGTCAGCCCAGATTCCTGGCAAGCACCGGTCCGATAATCCGCGTTAACGGTAGTGGCAGCCGTTTCCATGCATTGATAAACAATCGGTACTTCGGGTTCATGGGGCTGATATCCGGTACGCCTTCAGCCTTCACGAGATAGTATTCATAGTGCAGCGGTGCCGGCTCGAATCCCCAGTTCTTCTTGAAGCTCCAGGATCCGGTACCCTGCTTGCTGCGCCCGTAGTCAAATACCTTCAGGCCACGCTCGCAGCTGTGGCGCATCAGTTCCCAGTACATAAAATCATTGCCCTTGAGTCCCCGGGCCAGCGGTGTGCCTCCACCGTAATATGGCAGCACCTCGTCACGAAAATAGAAATTCATGACGCTGCTGACCAGATCGCCATCGTGAGTGATGGTGAGAATGTCACAGCTTTCCCCGAAGACTCGCTGCAGGACCTCGAAATAGTGTTTCGAGAACACCGGTGTACCCAGAGCACGGACACTCTGAGAATAAGCGTCATAGAAGCGATCAACGGAACTGTCAAATTCACCCGCCAGGCCGGCCTTGATGCCCTTGCGGACCATGGCCCGCTGCTTGCGGGGTATTGCCAGCAGATTTTTCTCCGGATCCGGATCGATCGACTTGCGGAAGGTTACATAGAGATCCTTGCGCGGCCAGTCGGCATGCCGTGCCTCCCGGTTGCGCATCTCCAGGTAGTCGACTTTCAGACTGTCGGCCAGTGCACAGGCAGCGACTTCAAGTTCGGCAAAGACAGCGGCATCCTCTGTGGCAATTCCCCCGTATACGCAAAAAGGCGTCGAGATCAGCGCATTGCCAAACAGACGGCTCCGTATGTGTCCCAGTGGCAACACACCGGCGATTCGGCCGTTGCGCTCGGCATAGAGATAGTAGGTTCTGTGCCCGAAGGCCTTCTCGATGACCTCCTGCCAGCCGGCCAGGTGGAAAAAGGTTGCCGCGGGGCAGGACTCCACATACGCGTCCCACTGCTGCCGGAACTCCGGCGTCAGTGTCCGCACTGTAATACCAGCGTCATTACCGGCGTTCACGCGTGCCTCTTCATGCTTCACGGCCAGATCCATTATTGCACATGCCCCTCTGGCAGAAAGACCCTGTCCATCCGGTTCCAGCGAAAGTCCTGGAGCAGTCGTTCAATGCGCGTCTTCATCCGTCCCAGGTTGAGATAATGGCGAAAGCGTGTTTTTCCGCTAATACCGGTCTGCCTTGGCTGATCCGGATCGATCTCCCAGGGATGAAAGTAGAACACACAGGGCATGCAGTCTGCGCCGTTGACACGCTGCATGGCCCAGCGCGACACTCGGTAGGGCAACAGGCGGAAATACCCCCCGCCGCCGCATGGCAGGTTGTGGTTGAACAGGGACACTGTCGTGACGGGTATCTCGAGCAAACCACCCTCCTTGTGCCGGTAGGCGAAACGCGGCGCGTCCGGTATGCCATACAGGTCATGATGAATGGGGTAGACACTCGAACTGTAGCGGTAGCCCGCCTCCTGTAGCAGGTCATGCGCCCACAGTGTTTCCCTGACAATCGAGTAACTGGCTGCACGGTAGCCCTTGACCTCGCATCCGGCTGTATCCTCGAGCAGTTTGCGTGTCTTGCCGATATCCTCGCTGAAAGCCTGCGGTTGCTGCCGGGTTACGCGAACGTGGGAATATCCGTGACTGGCCAGCTCATGGCCTGCATCAACTATGCGGCGAACGAGCGCCGGATATCGCTCGGCGACCCAGCCAAGCATGAAGAAGGTAGCCCTGACATCATGGCCGTCGAATAATTCCAGGATCTGGTCGGTATTTCGCTCTACCCGGCACGACAGCTGGTCCCAGTCATCGCGAGCCACCACGTCCTCGAATGCTGAGACCTGGAAGTAGTCCTCCACATCGACGGTCATGGCATTGACAACACCAGATGATGAATTTCCTGAGCGGGATACAGACATGACCAGGCAATGGATCTGTCAGTTAACCTGCGGCAGCCAGTCGTTCAGGATTTGCTTGATACGTTCGGCCGCCTTGCCATCCCACAATTCCGGTACCCGCCCGCGTTTACCACCGTTTTGCAGCACATCGTGCATCACGGCGATGATCTGCGCCCTGTCCTGCCCGACGATGGTATTGGTACCCTGATCGACGGTAACTGGCCGCTCGGTGTTTTCGCGCAGGGTGATGCAGGGTACACCGACGACTGTGGTTTCCTCCTGCAGCCCCCCTGAATCAGTCATGACCAGCCGCGCCCCGGAAATGAGCCCAAGCATTTCAAGGTAGCCCAGGGGTTGCAGACAGGCGATCCGGTCAGACTCCAAGATCCCCTGCAAACCGAGTTCGGCCATGCGGTTCCGGGTTCGCGGGTGCACCGGGAACACAACCGGTATGCTTTCGCTGACCGTGCGCACCGTATCGAGGATGCTTCTGAACACCTCCGGCTCGTCGACATTGGAGGGTCGATGCAGTGTGAGTACGCAATAGCCACTTTCGCCCCCCAGGAACAGTTCACACCCGGGCTGCCCGGCCAGCGTCTCTGCTGCCGGGATCGACTGCTCGAGACAGTGTTGCAGTGTATCTATCATGACGTTTCCGACGAAATGGATCTGACCGTCATCGACACCTTCACGTAACAGGTTCTGGCGTGCGGCAGGCTCCGTGGTAAAAAGCAGCGTCGAGATCTGGTCAGTCAGAACACGGTTCACCTCTTCAGGCATGGCACGATCAAAACTGCGCAGCCCTGCCTCGACATGAATGACTGGGATGTTCTTCTTCGCCGCCACCAGGGCACAGGCAATGGTGGAGTTCACGTCACCGACAACCAGCACCGCCCTTGGTGACTCGGCATCCACGACCGGTTCGAACCGTTTCATGACCTCGGCCGTCTGCACGGCATGGCTGGCGGAACCCACTTCCAGTTCGATATCCGGCCTGGGAATCTGCAACTGGCTGAAAAACGCATCATTCATTTCCGCATCATAGTGCTGCCCTGTATGTACCAGACGCACATCGATCGGCTCAGGGCCGGCCCTGAAGGCCCTGATAATCGGTGCAATCTTCATGAAATTCGGCCGCGCGCCGACCACACAGAGGATTGTGCCGGGTGACGGTTCAGGCATGTCGAGTGTTGAAGTATTCATAACTGTGTAAAAGCTGCGTTGACGAAGGATAGCCATCCCGATCTGCCAGCCATGTCATCAGCAGGGTCCTGTGCCGCAAGGCACACCCGGTTATGCACAGGACAGCCTGTATACATGCCGCACATCGCAGCGGAGGGAGGCATACGAGTCAACCGGAGGGCTACTTGTCCGCAGCATCCATCTCTTTCAATATATCAAGCAACTCCTTGTCGTTATCTTCCGACAGGGCAAGCATCATTAGCATTCGCTGGAACCGCTTGCGGTCATTGCGCACCGACTTCTCGAGCAGTTCCACCTTTTTCTCGAGTGATCGCAGGCGGCGGTCATCATTGCTGATTGTATTTTCCACACGCAGCGGTTGTATATTGCTACCAGGCACCTCGGAGGGTCTCACCTCCTTATCGATCGGCAATGTCCCGTCCGAAACTTCCCCCGTCGAATGCATCTCCTTCATTTCATCCTTGATTACCAATTTAACATCCCGCAGGCCTATATCGTGCAGCTCTTCGATGCATGCATGCAGCAACAGACGGTCACACAGCTTGTTGATTCGCCTGGGAACGCCTGATGTGTGTTCGTAGATCTTTTCAAATATCTCGCCCTGCATGTGCGGGTCATCCTGCCAACCGCACAGTCTCAGTCGATGAAAAATATAGTCCTGAACCTCTTTTCTGTTCAAAGGCTCGAGGTGATAGGATGCTATGATTCTCTGGCGGAACTGCTCCATACCTGCAGACTGCAGCTTGGGACGAAATTCTTCCTGGCCAAGCAGGAATGTCTGCAGCAGCGCTCTCTCGCCAACCTGGAAATTGGACAGCATGCGAAGCTCTTCCATCGCGCCATGGGACAGGTTCTGCACCTCGTCGACCAGCAACAACACGCGCTTGCCTTCACGCGCCCTTGCCATGAGGTATGTCTCGATATTCCTGAGTAGCGTCGACTTCGGGAGATCCTGATGCGCAAGTCCGAGCGCCGCGGCAACCAGGCGCAGCATGTCATCCGACTGCAGCTGCGACGTCACCAGTTCAACGGCAATGACCTTTGATTTGTTGATCTTTGACAAGATCAGGCGCGCCAGGGTGGTCTTGCCCGTGCCCACCCCACCGGTGATGACAACGAAGCCCTCACCGGTCTGCAGTCCGTAGCGCAGATAGGCCAGTGCCTTGCTGTGTGCCGCACTGCGGAACAGTAAACGCGGATCCGGACTCAGGCGGAAAGGCTTTGCCTTCAGATTGAAGAATTTGTCATACATGACTCAGAAAAATACCGTTAGTCGTGCTTCCAGGCTGTTTTCCGTGTAATCACGATTGTTATCATTGGAATCCTGCATTTGAAACTGGTATGCAACAGATCCTGTCGCCTTGCGGGAAATCTCGCGTGACGCTTCAGCCCGAAGAAACGTATAGACATCTTCGAAATCACTATCACGCGTATCGTCCAAATTGCGTGTATATGCGCCTGACAGTATGCCATTTGTACGTGGTGCAAGACGCCGGTTAATGCTGCCACTGATGCCGCGCACTCTCTCTTCCCTGCCCGAAACCTGATATTCGCGGCGCTCCTCGAAGATAGTAAACCGAAGGCCGGTCTTGCCGCCTCTCATGCCAAACGTACCCTCACCGCGTTTGCGCTCAAAGACCTCGTTGGTCAGTGAGAAAGTGGACTCGAGAGGCACCTCAACTATCAGGTCACCCGGTTGGGGATTGGAATTAGCCTCTCCAGTCACAGGATCGATCCCGATAGAGGTTAAACCACCTCGCGTCAGGATCTCTTGCTGCTGTGTCGTGGTGTCTTCGAAGTAGCGCGCCTGCCAGTTAGTGCGTCGCGTGTAGTGATTAAATGTCCCCGACCAGACCTCCCCCGGATTCAGGCCGACTTCCCGGTCACGGTACGTAACGGTCAATGCAGTTCGGCGAGTGGGATAAACATTTGCGGTTGCCGTTTTCAGGTTATTACCCTTCTGCGCCTCAAAAGAATAATAGCGACTTGGCTGTATGAATCCGCCGACAGCCCAGTAGGAACCGTTTTCAATCTCATCAGTGGTATTGTAGTCATTGTCTGCATCGCCTGCCGTACCGATCAGACTGAACAGACTGCTAATACGGTAGCGCGCATTCAGCTCGGCATTCCTGAATTCTTCATCGTCCCTGGCTTCACCTTCCGACCTGCTGTAATCCAGTGTCGTGTGATTTGCAGTAGCCGTCCATGATAGCGGCCCGAACTTACGCCCGCTGATCATTCTGGCATCGTAGCTATTTTCAGTTTCATCATCGACAGTGTCTTCGTCATACTTGACCTCGCCATAGGTATAGCGGAATTCTCCTTCCGCCCAGCCGGCGAAATCATTCTGCAGGTACGGGCTCAGACTGTAGGCGTAATAATCGGTGCGGTTACTATTGTTATTGATATTGTTATTGGAGATTGTCCGATTGGCACTCACTAGAGATTGTCCGATCCCGGCTCTTGCATCGACGAAAAAGAGGTCTCTTAGCAATTCAGCATTACCCCTGCCATCCAGCTGGTGATTTGAGCCAGTGGCATCGGTTTCATTCAGGAAGATCAGATTCTGCATCTCGTAGTCGATATCGGCACTCAGCCTGCCACCCTCACCACGTATACTGATTCCGGGCGTGACTTCAGTGACCAGATCGTACTCCTTGTTATCATCGTCGAGGTTGATGTTATCACTGAAGATCTCGGCCACCGAGACACGCGGCTCAATTTCCCAGTTGCCGGCATATGCAGAACCCGCGCACAGGAGAACCACAAGCAGTCCTGCCTGGCACCTGGGGAAAATTCCGGCATGCATCATGGTTTCTGGCTGTGTCATGTCAGGCGGGAAGTTATCGCCCGTAAGAACCATATCCGTAACCGCCATAACCACCGTAGCCGCTGTAACCGCTGTAGCCATCACTGGCCGACCCGTGTCTGCCCTTGTTCAGCACAAGCCCGACAATCTCATTGTCCTGCAGCATCTCGATTGCCTCCTTGACGGCATGCTGCGGAGTCATGGATTCCTCGACCACCATCACTACCTGCCCCATCAGTGCGGCGAGTACCCTTGCCTCACTGGTCAGCAAGAGGGGCGGCGAATCGAAAATAACAATTCTGTCAGGATAACGGCTAGAGAGTTCCAGCGTAAGCTGCCTCATTCGCTCACTGGCAAGCAACTCCGTTGAATGCACATGCCGGCTACCTGAGGGCAACAATGTAAGTTTGGGAATATCGGTTCTCAACAAAACGTCCGGCAAGGTGATTCTGTCATCCTGCAGCACATCGATCAGGCCCTTTTCCGCCTGAACACCAAGACGCGCAGTCACGTCAGGTTTTGCCACATCGGCATCAACAAGCAGCACCGTCCTGTCCATTTCCATGGCGATGCTCATTGCCAGGTTAATCGAAGTGAATGTTTTCCCCTCCCCGGACAGGGCACTGCTCACCATGATCATGTTTGCATTGGGGACCACACTGGCGCCCTCGCCCCTGACATTCACGAGCAGTGGTCGCTTGATGCGTCTGAACTCCTCTGTGGTGCGGTTGACCTTGTTTGACTTTGGGTCCACCAGGCCGGCATCTCTCAGCCCACTAAGGTCCAGTTCGACCACCTTTCCGGAACCTGTCCCCTGTACCAGCGGATCCGGATAGACAGCGCCCTCCGCCACACCGGCGGCGCCCTCCGCACCTGCATTCGCCGATTCTGCGTCATCACCCGCGAGGTATTCCGGAATATCCAGCAAATCATCCGTGCGGTCGTCCAGCAGATCATCGACCTCGTCCTTGCCGGGACCCTTGCCAGCCTTCTCGAAGGCCTTTTCAAAGATACTCATCAGCCACGCCCCACGATTGCCTTTTGCAGTTCTGCAATATTCATATCCATACCCTGGACCGCCATTACCCCTGCATAGACCACGAGCAGGCCAATACCTGCCAGACTGAAGGCCACGAGTGCCTGCCTGTGTCGTGTTCTCCATTCCTTATTATGGATCATGCTCACACCGCCCAGAACGGGCCTGCCAATCACCTCCATGACCGTCCGCGGCCTGTCGAACGTCGGACGGAGCATAAACAGCATCAGCGCGAGCATGGCCCCGACAACAATGCTAAGCACCAAAACCAGGGTCATCAGCAAAGGTCGGTTCGGGGCCGACGGATTTATCGGCACGCGCGGAGGATCCACAACACGAAACTTGAGCTGGTCGCCACTGATCTCGGCCTGTTCGGAGATATTCGCCGCTTCTCGTCGCTCCAGCAGGGTCTGGTAATTCGCACGGTGTACGTTGTAGTCACGATTGAGCTGCTTGAGCTCGGCCTCGATCTTGGGAATGGTATCCACCTTCTCCTGCAGCAGATTCACCCGATGCTGGTATTCCTCGACCCGGGAACTCATGGACGCAACCGTGGCATCTGCCTGGGACAGCTGCATCTTCATCTGCTGATAGACCGGATTGTCTGCCGGTCCAACATCCAGTTCATCCATCAGCAGCCGTTCTTCCTCGCGTTTTTCTTCCAGTTCGGCAATCAGGATTCTTATCTCCACAACATCGGGATGCTTCTCGGTGTACTTTATCAACAGGTCATCCATGCGCTCGTACAGTCCCTGGATGCGTGCATCAAGCAACGAGCCTGTCCCTGGCTGCATCTCACTGAACATCAGGTAGGAGTCCTCATCATCCTCCATTTGCTGTTCGAACTGGTCGCGCTGTTTCACCGCCTCGCGCAACGACAACTCCGCCTGCTGCAGGGCAGCACTCGCGTTCTTCAGCTGACCGTAGTAGTCCTCCGCGGAACCCGGCATCATGCCGACGTGGGTTCGCTTGAATTCAGCCAGGCGCAGCTCCGCCGCCTCCAGCTTGGCCTCGTATTCCTTGATTTGTTGCTCGACAAACTGCTGGGCGCTGTCTGTTTCCTCACGTTTTTCACCAAGCGTGCTCTCGACAAAGATGGTCAGTAATGACTGCACCACGCGTTTTGAAAGCTGCCGGTCGGCATTGGAATAGGCAATGGTATAGAGGTCCTTCTCACGGGTACTGGATATCGTGATGTCATCTTCAAGATCGTCCAGCAGTTCCTCCATATCGGTGGGCGTGAGAGCCGTCAGATCAAGGTCTGTCATACGTGCCAGTTTTTCCATGTTCGGCCGTCTGAGCAGGGTTCGTGTCACCAGTTGTACCCGCTGCGAGCTATTCGTACCAATGGTCAGCCCCCTGAGCAGTGGCTGCAACATGGACTGGGTATCGACGTGCACCCGTGCATTTGCCTCGTATTTGTCAGGAAGCTGGTAGACGATGCCCCAGCCGATGACACTGACCAGCCAGGCTACCAGCATCATGAACCAGCGATATCGCCAGATACCCCGGATATAAGTCAGAATCTGTTCGTAGAGTTCACGCATGTATAGTAGATGTCCCTGTACTCACCTGAAGAGCTCCGCTTCCCCTGCGAATGGCAGTATCGCACCCGTTAACAGGCCGGTCCGGATATGTGCAGCCGTTTGCTGCCAGATCAGCCGGTGTCGCATCGCACCAGAACCTTGCCGCCAGTGTATGTAATAAGTAATGCCTAGAACCAGGACTCGGGAATGATGAGGATGTCGCCTGGCAGCACATAGGCATTGGCGCTGATATCCGCACCGTTGATCAGATCGTCGATACGCACGCCGAACTGTTGCCAGTCACCATCAACCACCCGAACGATGGTCGACCGGTTACCGGCAGCGAAGTCCGTCAGGCCGCCGACGGCGATAATCAGATCCAGCAGCGTCATCTGGTCACGATATGGCAGGGCCTGGGGATTGGTTGCCTGGCCGACGACACGGATCTGCTCACTGTAGGGGCCCACGAAACCGTTGACCATGACTGTAACAACCGGATTCTTGACGTAAACCGACAGCTCCTTTTCCATGTCCCTTGCCAGCTGGGTCGGTGTCTTGCCACTGGCGGGGACATCCTCGATCAGGGGCGTTGTAATCTTGCCATCCGGTCTCACGATCACACCGCTGGACAATTCCGGGTTACGCCAGACAAAGATGTCGACACTGTCGCCCGCGCCAATGAGGTAATCCGGTGTCACCTGGGCGGGTGCCGGGCCGCCTTCAAGCGGCTGATACTCGGTCGTTGCGCATCCTGACAGACCCAGCAATGTCAGAAAGACGGCGCCAACCTTGATGATGGTTGAGGAAATATCGCTTGCATTCATGGCTGAACCTCTTTGGATTTCGATTGCTGGATATTAACTGCCTGTCGTAAATTCCCGTTTGAGCCAGGCATACCCGGCCCGGCCTCTGCCAAATTTCAGTCACCGAACCCTGAAAACTATAATACCTGTTGAATGAAAAGTCACATGATTTTTCATGTTTTACAGGCAGTAAGCCTTCCTTCTTAAGCAGATGCCTCGATGACGACGCCCCTCACAAGTTCGCCCCGTGGAGCAAGACGGGCACATGCGGCAGGACCGGAATGTTGCTGTATGAAACACACCGCTTCACTCGATATGTACGATAATCACAACTTCGGCCGAATTCAGCGAAAATTTAACTGCCTGCACGAGGGCACATACAGACCACCCCCAGAACCATTACTGCATACTTGCATGCAAAACCAGAGGCTTATGTGAAGTTTTTTCGCCCTAAATCGATCCGACGGCTGATCCTGACCGGCTTCTCGCTGGTGGCACTCCCCCTGATCATTGCTCTGGTCTATACCACGATCTCGGTTGACCGGCTGGTCAGTCAGAGCCAGCACACGCTGCTGCAGAGTGTACTGGCGACCCAGGGCAGCCAGGTGTTGGTCGAAGCTATCAAGGCCATGGAGCGTAGCGCACGCCAGTACCAGGTGCTCGGAGACAAAGTGCTGTTCGACGTCTACGTGGAACACCACCAGTCATTCATCGACACGGCGCGCAGCCTTGACGCCCTGGAACTGGCAGGCAGCCAGCGCAAGCTGCTGGAGGAGCTGTACCTGGAGGAGAACGAGCTGCATACCAAGCTGAGCACGCACCCGCACGATGCACCGCAGATAGAAGCCGGCCTGCCGGTATTCAGCGAGCTCTCGCAGAAGGCCAGGCAGGTGCTTGCCGACAATCAGGAGCTGATCAATCAGGGCGTCGAGGACATCAAACGCAACGCCGGCACGGTGCAGCGGACCCTGGTGCTGCAGGCCATTGCCCTGGTACCTGCTGCACTACTTCTTGCCGCACTGTTTGCGGTACTGATTACCCGGCCGATCAAGCAGGTCAACCGGGCCATACGCCTGCTCGGCGACGAACAGCTCAAGGAACCCGTAGCCATCACGGGTCCGCGAGATCTGGAACAGCTGGGTGAGCGACTGAACTGGCTGCGAACCAGGCTGCTTGAACTGGAGCAGGAAAAGACCCGCTTTCTGCAACATATCTCACACGAGCTGAAAACACCATTGACAGCCATCAGGGAGTCCGCGGAATTGATGAACGAACAGGTAGTGGGCGAACTCAATACCCAGCAACGTGAAATCGTTGGCATCCTGCGTGACAGCAGCCTGCAGCTGCAGGTACTGATAGAGGATTTACTGAATTTCAGTATTCTTCGTTCCCGTGCCTCGCAGCTGAGGCTTGAGCGTGTGGACATGAAAGTAGTCATCGAACAGGTTCTTGAGGATCATAGGGCCGCACTGCTGTCACGCAACCTGGAGCTGCGCACCTCCCTGCTCCCGGTCATCCTGGAAGGCGATGCAGAAAAACTGCGCATTCTGTTCGACAATCTGGTGTCGAATGCTGTCAAGTATTCGCCAGACAACGGACTGCTGTGGGTGCTCCTGTCGAAGCGAGATAAAAACGCCGTGATCGAAGTTGCCGACTCGGGACCGGGGATACCGGAAACGGAACGAGACCGGGTCTTCGATGCATTTTTTCAGGGCGCACCGGCCACCAGAGGACGGGTTCGCGGTACCGGACTGGGTCTATCCATCGCAAGAGAATACGCCCAGGCGCATAGCGGCGATATCAGCGTGGTAAACTCTGCCAAAGTCGGCGCACGCCTTCGTGTCGTTTTACCGCTGGAACAGGATTCTTGAACATAATGAAATGCGTTTGGCCCATTGCCCTGCTGTGTGTGGCGCTCACTTCCTGCAGTGAATTCCAGTCTTACAGAAACACCGGGTACGCCCCTGTTGTAACCCGGGGATTAGGCACTGAATACTGGCTGAATGAACTGCATAACACACGCTGGAGTACGCCCGAGGAGTCCCGTGAGACAGTGAGGCAATGGGAACAGGAGCTGCTTGATGATCCGAGCGACGGCAATCGCATAAAGCTGGCCCTGCTGCTGGTCGCCGGTGATGAAGCCGTGCGTGACCCGAAACGCGCGCGGGAACTCCTGGACGAAGTCACAGAGACACTCACTGACACAAGCGACAGGGAATTTATTACCGTGCTGGGGCAGATGATTGATCAACAGGAGCAGGCCAGTGCTGCAATCAGCAAACTGAACAAGCAGGTCAAAAGAAAGAACCGGCGGATCAGAGAACTGGAAGAGCAGCAGCGGGCCCTCACCGACATCGAACAGAATATTCAGCAGCGGACCGTCCAGCCGGAAACTGAAAATGACGGACAGTAAGTACCGAATTCTGCTGGTTGATGACGACAACAGTCTGTTGCGTCTGCTGTCCATGCGCCTGTCGGCCGCGGGATACGACGTCACCGCCGTGGAAAGTGGAGAGGCAGCACTGGCCCAGCTCCCCCTGCTTCAGCCAAGCCTCATCATCACCGACCTGCAAATGTCGGGTATGGATGGCATGACCCTGTTCAACCAGGTTCATAGCCGCAATCCGTCGTTACCGGTCATGATTCTCACGGCACACGGCACTATACCGGAAGCGGTAGAGGCCACCAGCCGTGGCGTGTTCAGCTTTCTCACCAAGCCGTTTGACAGCAAGATCCTGCTGGAGCACGTCACCCGGGCGCTGAAGATCACCGGTGAGACGGCTGCGGGGAAAAGCGACATCGAAAGCTCCGACTGGCGTAAGGATATCGTGACCCGCAGCCCACTGATGGAGAGCTTGCTGACACAGGCACGCCTGGTTGCGGATAGCGACGCCAGCGTGCTCATCCAGGGTGAAAGCGGCACCGGCAAGGAACTCCTGGCACGCGCCATTCACAGGGCCAGCCCGCGCGCAAACAGGCCATTCGTTGCCATTAATTGCAGCGCTATACCGGAATCTCTGTTCGAATCCGAGCTATTCGGCCATACAAAAGGCTCATTCACGGGGGCCACGCGGGATCATCCCGGCATGTTTCGGGCCGCCGAGGAAGGCACGCTGTTTCTGGATGAAATCGGCGACATGCCACTGGGCTTCCAGGTCAAGCTGCTGCGGGCACTGCAAGAACGCACCATCCGGCCTGTCGGCTCCACCGAATCAGTCTCGATAGACGTGCGCATCATCTCGGCCACGCACCAGGACCTGGACCACGCACGGCAGTTGAATGAATTCCGGGAGGACCTGTACTACCGTCTCAATGTCGTCACCCTGGAACTCCCGTCACTTGCCGATCGCCGCGAGGACATCCCCCTTCTGGCGAATCACTTTCTGAACACGCTTCCGGAAGCGGCAAAGAAAAGCGTTACAGGCTTTTCGCCCGAAGCCATGGAAGCCATGCTCTCTGCTCCCGGGCCCCGCAATGTCCGGCAGCTCTACAACGTGGTGGAGCAGTCGGTTGCGCTGTCGACCACATCGCCCATACCGGTCAGTCTGGTGCAGAGGGCCCTGCGCAGTGAGTCAGGCGAGATTCCCGCCTTTGCCGAGGCCCGTAGCGAATTTGAGCGCGACTATCTGACCCAGCTTCTGCAGATTACCAATGGCAATGTGACAAAGGCTGCGCAGATTGCCAAGCGAAACCGCACCGAGTTTTACAAGCTGCTGCACAAGCATCACCTGGATCCTGCGCAGTTCAAGATCGGAAAATCCTGAAACATCGTGAACAGACAACAGGACACCGGCATGCCCGTTCATATCGCGTGCATTCGGGGGTGGGGGAGGAATCAGCGCGTGGCGGGCACTACGGCTCAGCAAAGGTGTTCATCGTCAGCCCCTTCCGGGCTATCCCAGGTCACATGGCTCAGAGTCCCCTGGATGAAGCACAAGGACCTATCAGCAGCACTGTGCCGCACCCGCAAGCATGATTTAACTTATTTATCATGGCGTTACAGAGCTTTTACAGTCATCGCACCATAGCCGCGTGATGCCATACCATACCGATCCCGAAATCACTGACAGATCAAGATGAGCGGCATACCATCATCCTGTATGATTCGCTCTCATCCAATTTATCAGTTTCAAACCCGGCCTGTTGCAAGTCAATACAGCGCGACGAACGGGAGACCAAGCATGAGTAAATCAAGACAAGGCACAATGAACTGGTTCAATACGGCCCTGATCGCTGTAATCCTGATGCAGCTGCACTCCACCTCCCTTGCGGATTATTCTGTTCAGGTTGGTGCCTTTGCCGATCACACCAGCGCAGACCGGTTCAGTGACACCCTGCATGAGCAAGGGTTCCCGGCAACTGCCACACCCGCAAGCGCAAGCCCGGATGCCCTGACCCTCGTCAGGGTCGGTCCGTATCCGGACCGGAAGAACGCCGAGGAAACCCGCCGCCGGCTGGTGAGCGCAGACATCACAGGCTTCCTCGTACAGAATCCAGCGTCTGGCGATACTGCCGAGACTGATAGTCAGGCAGAAACAACCGTGATAGCTGCTACCGAAACAAAGAACGAACCTGCCGCCGCTGACAGCATGGAAGACCTTTTCGGCATGGAAGAAGAACAGGACGAGGCAAGCAACAAATACAATTTCGGAGGATTCTTTAACTCCAAATATGCCTATACGTACAAGTCACCCACGCATCATTCCATGCTCCGTAATACATTCGAGCTGCGTGCCAGCGACCATCTCAATGATGATATCTCCTGGAAGATCAGTGCACGCGGCAGCTACGATGCCGTCTTTGAGTTCGAGAATTTCTACTCTGACCGGGTAGAGGACAACCGACGATTTGAAGGGGCGTTTCACGAAACCTACATGGACGTCTCGAAGGAAGACTGGGATTTTCGCTTTGGAAGGCAGCATATTATCTGGGGCGAGATGGTTGGTCTGTTCTTTGCCGATGTGGTATCGGCCAAAGACACCCGCCAGTGGGTTGCCGAGGACTTCGATATGATCCGGATTCCCCAGTGGGCTGCTCGCGCTGAGCGCTTCATGGGTGATTACCATGCCGAGGCCATCTGGATACCGTTTATGACATATGACCGGATTGGCAAGCCGGGAGACGATTTTTATCCTGTAGGTACCGAACCGCTCCCAGGTATCAAACAGGTATTTCGAAGTGATAATCAACCCACGCGCGACCCCTCCAACAGCGCTTATGGTTTGCGACTGTCAACGCTAAAGGACGGTTGGGATATTTCCGGCTTTTATTACGGCAGCCGGGATGCAACCCCTGCCTTTTTCAGAAGATTCAAGGACGGCCCCAGCCCGAAATTCATATTCGAGCCTGAGCACAAGAGGATTAATCAGTTTGGTGGCACACTGGCCAAGGATTTTCGCAACTTTCTACTCAAGGCAGAGGCGATCTATACACTCGATCGCCGCTTCCTGGTCGATGACCTGAACGATTCGGACGGGGTCGCAAAACAGGATACCGTTGATTACGTCATCGGTCTGGAGCATGCCACGATGGGCGGTACGACGCTGAATTTCCAGTTTTTCCAGCGCTGGTACACCGACCACGATTCAGACATCCTGTTCGATGAACTCGAAAACGGTGCCAGTTTCTATACCAGCAAGGACCTGACCTCCAGACTCGAGGGGGAACTGCTGTTCATCTCCAGCCTGAACCGCGAGGACTGGATGCTTCGTCCGAAGCTGACCTATGACCTGAGTGGCAATTGGTGGCTGGCAGTCGGCGCGGATATATTCGGCGGGGAACGAAAGGGGCTGATTGGCGGGCGCTTTGACGACAGTGATCGTATTTACGGCAACCTGCGTTATACCTTCTGAGCCGATCCTGAGTAGGGTGAACCCACAAACAGCCGGCGTTTTATACGTCAGGCATCCGGTCAACTCAAGAGAAAACGAAGTGCTTGGCGCCTCGACTCAACGGCCACACGTTACCGAAATCAGTGATAATCTCCCAGGCATCCTTGCGCTTGGCATGGATACCCGAAAGAACCGAGTCGATATTCGCAAAGGCCGGCTGACGTCGCCCGCGATATTCGACCACCGGGCCCACCTTCTGGAAATAGATGCCATAACGCGACAAAAACCTGAATAGTGTCGGCTCCATAACAGCCAGCCAGTGGGTGATATGGTGCTGGGCACTCATCCGCACAACACCGGCAAAGAGACCCAGGGTAATGTGCGGCATAATCTCCGAGTCACCCGCCTTCACTTGCTTCCCAGAATCCCGGACCAGCGAAACCGAGGCCTTCCGGACAGCTTGGCGTTTCAGTTCCTTCGAGATCGAGAATCGTGAGATCTCGGCAACACGCTCCCTTGGAATGGAAGACAGATTGAGACCGGAATTTTGCAGCGCAGAGTGGCAGACCTTTTCCACAGGCAGAGGCGTATTGACATCCACCGGATTCGGCAGAACCAGCCTGACGAGGCCTGCGTAATCACCAGAACGCTGGCATTTCACCAGGCTGTGAGTCGAGTGCATGTCATACTCGTCGATTTCCATCCCGTCTGGATAGGCCTCCGCCGTTTCATAGGACCTCTCCACGCAGTAAACCTGATAACGTATCCTGAAAGCCTTTTCCATCAGCCCAACGGTATCTGCCGAAACCACTTCGAAATGCTCGTGGAATTTGTTGTAGAGTTCGCTCATTGTCAGTTGCCGGTTGATTTGAAGAAACGCCCAGTTTCACGTTGCAGGCGGAAATCCGATTTCATGGCGGGAAGGTTGTTCATGACAATTGGTATATGCGAATCGCATGCCATAATTTATAATTATTGTAATTTCAATAGGATATAAGCCCAGATCTTCATTTGGAACGGTAGCAGAAGCGATAATCGTCTCTAAATGACGACATCACAACATGGGTATTATTCAAATAATTGAATTTGCTAGATTATTTTTGTCATCAGAAGACGACATTATCCATTAGTCAGCTTGCAAGCGTGTTGAGTGCAGAGCTTGCTGCTGATTCCCCCTCGCCTGGCGATCAATCCCGCCAATCAGCGTTATAATATTGACGCCAAACCGTTGATAACAATAACTCTATCAGCGTCACATTCGCAATTGGACTCGAATGTAATAATTAGGGGATGAACATGAATATAAAGATAGCGGATATCGTGTTATTTTTAAAAGGGTATTGCTGATTGTCGGATAGGAACAACTGCAGATGTAAAGCCGCCCTGATTGTGCTTTAACCGCGTGAGAAATCCGACTGAAACACCCGCTCTTTGACCTGCTATCAGGTTACGCCTCTACTGTAACTCTGGAAGTGTTGTGCAGGGGCTGGCCACGCCCTCCCATCATCGGTAATCAACCGCCAGATATCTGGACGTTTCACCCATATCCCTGCAAGTACCTGGTCCACGCTGCCATAACATGGCTGTCGCAGACCATGGTAATTCACTTGTTCACCCAGTGGCCTGAAATGGATACCAAAGCGGGTCAGCAATCGTAACAGGGAAACATCCATTACAGCATACCAGTGTGTAACCCCCTGCTCTACTGACATTTTCACAATCGCAGCAAACAACCCGAGTATAATGTGCGGGATGACTCGACGTTTGCATAGATCCGGTTTCACATATTGTTCAGGGTCAGGCCCCACACCTGCCGGGTGATTGGCCTCACCTAGTCTTCGCTTGAAATGTTTGGATACAGCAAAACGTGATATTTCTGCTATAGAACTGCGTGGGATACCACGCAGGTGAAAAGGGCTGGCTTGCAACGATGTCGCACAGTTGCGCTCTATCGGGAAAAGCGCTTCGGGATCATCCGGTATCGACAGGACCAGCCGCACAGAAGCTGCCGTTATACCAAGCTCTTTATGGCGAACTATGCTGTGAACCGAACGCGTGTCATACTCATCCACCTCCCGTCCATCAGCACACCTAGACGCATCCTCAAAATTGTTTTCTATGCAATATACCTGATACCGAAGTCTCGCAGCCTCATCCACTACACCAGATTCTGAATCCAGGTGGATACTGAAATATTGAAAAAACGCATTGCACACATCACCCATTTTTTCGTCTCACAAATGGCGTTTTACTATGCCACGAGATTAACCAATCAAGATCAGAAGCTATATCATCATTCACGTAAGCACATTGTATGAGTACACATTTTCTGTGAATGATAAGTACATCGGCAGGAAATCAATTGTGTTGAGTAAAATGATGCGATTGAAACATGAAGTCTTAAATCACAACATAGCATTGACATATATATTTATCCTATTGTTATTTATGGTTTTTTTAATCGCTCCAAATTAGGTAATATTCTAGATAATCAGCACATGAGAGACTTGTTGGAAAGATGTTCGAGTGTGGATGCCGAGATTTCTATACCAACAAGAGTGATGGGGGGTTATCAAGGGAAAAGCGGCTCAGAAGCACATTAGTTGTTTATAAACAAAGAGATAAAAGCCATATTACACACTGAACTTCATCTTGTGGCACAACGATTAAACACCTGTATCACTAGACAAGCTCGCCATCGTTCAGCCTGACGATTCTGCCCGCCATCTCCATTACCTGCGGATCGTGCGTGGAAAAGATAAAAGTCGTACGAATATCCTCGTTGATTTGCTTCATCAGCTCAAGAATACTTTCCCCTGTCTTGTGATCAAGATTGGCCGTAGGTTCATCGGCAAGAACAATGCTCGGGCTTGCTACGAGTGCCCTTGCAATAGCAACTCGCTGACGCTGTCCACCGCTTAACTGGTTCGGTCTATGCCCGGAGAACTCATGCATACCCACCAGCTTCAGGTATCTTTTCGCCAGCTCTCGACGCCTTCTCTTGTCAATGGCAAAGCGGCGCAGCGGGTATTCCACATTCTCTAATGCCGACAAGACCGGCAGGAGATTGAACGTCTGAAAGATAAATCCTATTTTCTTGGCGCGCAGATCAGCCAACTGGTTCGGGTTATAGTTTGCGATCATCTTCCCCTCTATGTATATGCTCCCTCGGGTTGGGATATCAATGCACCCTATCATATTTAGTAATGTTGACTTCCCACTACCGGAGGGACCTGCAAGTGCAAGAAATTCACTTCTAGATACGGAGAGTGAGATGTTGTTCAACGCCACCAGAGTCTGCTTGCCAAATGCGTATTGTTTGGAAACATCCTTGACCTTAACTAGTATGTCATTCTCTAGCATCATGATTCTTCCAGGTAAAGACATTAAGCATGCAACAATTGACTAAAGTCATCGATAATGCAAACGCTACTTGCCGGGAATCAATAATACGTGATAATAGGCAAAACATGACCATCAGATTTTTATACAGGCAAATAATAAAGTTTCGCCATCGATCAGCAAACAACTCGCGATTTATATTATCGATTTGCTGGCTCAGAAATCAAACAATCTCCTGTTCATATAAGAAACCTAGAGCATAGAAAGACACAGGGTATATTATGCTGGCCCAGTACACACAGATAGTACCGATACACATAGACCAGGAATACCAGTAGTGAAAATGAGACCCGCCAAATTTACACATAGTACAGCCAATGCGCTAAGAGGATGGCTTAGCCTAGCCGCCATGCTCATCCTTGCTGGCTGGTCTTCTATCGACCAGAGCATATTCGTCTACGCTGAAAATATGGCCAAGGTGAGTGCAGAGGAAATCGTAGAAAGGGCTGACCGCATTCGTTTTCCCACCGAGGGATTTCAAGTGGATGTCAAAATCACCATGTTAAGGCCCGATGAGAATCCAGAAGAGAAAAAATACCGTGTACTGTCAAAAGGAAAGGACAGTACCGTGCTCATGACTCTAGCACCCGCTATTGATAAAGGTAATATACTTTTGATGAGAGAACAGGACCTATGGGCTTTCCTGCCAAATCTTTCTCAACCAGTAAGGCTTCCACTTTCTCAAAAACTCACCGGCGAGGTTGCCAATGGTGATCTTGCTAGAGCAAACTTTTCTGGAGACTATGACGCCAGTATTTTGCGTAATGAAAAGATCGATGATGAGATCTATTACGTCCTTGAACTTTCGGCATCTCGAAGAGGCGTGACCTATCACCGTGTACTCTATTGGGTCAACCAATCGAACTACTGGCCATGGAAAGCAGAGTTTTATTCCCGATCAAACCGGCTCTTGAAAACCTGCCACTACCAGGACTTTAAGGAAGTCATAGGCGAAATACGACCTACTCGACTATTGATGATAGATGCTATGAATAACGATCGACGCTCGATAATGGACTATAGTGATATGAAATTCCGTGATCTGCCCGATAAAATATTCACAAAGCAGTATCTAAAAAAACTGAAGAAGTAACAGCTCAAGACTGTATTAGACATTGTTCCGCAACGCCTCGGCTACAGGGATACGTGCAACGCGATAAGCCGGATATAGCGACGCAAGAAAGGTAGCCAGCACGCCTACCCCGAAGGCCATTATAACCATTCGGGGCACAATCCGAATATGGGCGGTATACCCCATGTCTGAATTAGGCGGCGGGGGCATTTCAATGCCAATACCTGATATTGCCCATGCCAGAACGACACCGAAAATGACACCCGCTCCAGACCCAATAAGGCCAAGCAGTATGTTTTCCTTAATTACCAAACCAGTAATTTCTGCCCGCCGATTCCCCAGGGCCATCATCGTACCGAACTCCCCAACACGTTCATACACTGCCATATTCACACTATTGACGACACTGAGTAACACCATCAATAAAATAATAAATTGCAAGACTGCAAACTGGCGGCGGTACAGGTCAACCGCCTTAGTGTAGAAATCCGCAAGCTCGTACCATGTTTTTATTTCAAACTCGCTCGATAAGACCGCCCGGTCTAGGTATTCGGCAACACTATCCGTTAGCTGTGTATCATCAAGGGAAACGACAACACTATGTATTGCCGATGTGTCAACGAGTTCTTGTGCTGCCTTTAATGTAATTCGCACGGCGCGATTATCATAGTCCCGCGCAAACGTTCGGAAAATGCCTATCACCTCGAATTCAAGGCTATTAAGCGCGCCGTCAGTAGTACTGACAAGCAAGGTAAGATAATCGCCCGGCTGTATTTGCAGAGCTCTCGCCACTCCCTGACCAACCAATATGCCATAAGTATCTGTCACTTCAAGCTGGCGCCCGCCTGTAATATTGATGACAGTCCCAAGGCGTGCTTCCTTATCCGGCTGAATACCCTCTCCGATAATGCTCAGGTCGGCTCTCCCATTATTCGCCAAGCCAGAGAATTTAACTCTTAGCAAAACATCAGATACATGAGGATGCGTAATAATCTTGTCATGAATCTTCCCTGATTCGTCAATCATATATTGGTATGGATCTCTACGACCCCGATCCGTATAACCGGAGCGATAAACCTGCAGATGACCTAGCTGAGAGTGAATCGTTGCCTCACGCAGTTGTATAAATACATCCTCTACAAATCCACCCGTGAGAATCAAACCAACAACGCTAAAGGCAATTACTGCAAGTGTTAATAATGTTCTGGCCTTGTGACGAAAAATGTTATGGAGAGCGATCGATAACATAATCTTGAAAACCAGCTATCCAGTCGACATTTCGTTAAGCGGGCGATGATTACCCGGCTTACCGGTTATAACGCAGTGCATCAACAATCTCCATATTTGATGACTTCCAGGCTGGGTATAAACTACCAATCAAAGAGGTCGAAATCGCCAGCAATAATGCCTTAAACACCAACGAGTTGGTCACTAAAACCTCTGTCTCTTAT
>JARFQV010000038.1 GCA_029287615.1 Pseudomonadota bacterium
GAAACGCCGAAGTTGGAGAGTGGCCTGACCCTGCTCAAGATTATTGCTGCGGTCGCGCCGTTGATGGGACTGCTTGGTACGGTGACCGGTATGATTATCACCTTCCAGGCGATCACAATATTCGGTGCTGGTGATCCCAAGGCAATGGCTGGCGGTATTTCCGGCGCCCTGATCACTACCGTCCTGGGTCTGTTGGTGGCGATACCGACAGTTCTGTTGCACACGGTTGTGAACGGCCGTGCCCAGCGGATCATCCATGTACTCGACGAGCAGACTACCGGTATTATTGCAGAGCACACAGAAGCCAATCTGAGGTCGTAACATGCAAGGGCTAAGTAGTGTGTTTGAAGTCCTTCTGGGATTCATGGATAAGGGTGGCGATGTGCTTTGGCTCATCGCCGGTCTGCTCTTTGTCATGTGGATGCTGATTTTCGAACGTGTCTGGTACTTCAAGTTTGGCTGGAAGTCAGATGTTGCGGAAGTGATCGGCCGTTGGGAGTCTCGTGCGGAACGGAAATCCTGGGAAGCACACCAGATCCGCGCCATGTTGATATCCCGCGCACGTATGCAGATCAACCAGTATCTGCCAGTGATCAAGACATTGGTGGCACTTTGCCCCTTGCTGGGTCTGCTGGGTACGGTGACGGGCATGATCGAAGTGTTTAACGTGATGGCTGTCACCGGTGGTGGCGATGCCAAATCAATGGCTGGAGGTGTCCAGCAGGCTACGATCCCCACGATGGCGGGAATGGTAGCTGCGTTGTCAGGCGTATTTGCGAACACCTACGTAACCAGAATTGCCCAGCGTGAAAGCGAATTTCTGACAGACAACCTGACCACAGATCATTAATAGAGCTGATTTGATGCGCAAAAGAAAGCGAATAGCAGATTCCGACGAGGCCGAAATCGATTTGACGCCGATGCTTGATGTGGTGTTCATCATGCTTATCTTCTTCATCGTCGTCGCCTCCTTCATCAAGGAAGCAGGTATCGAGGTTAACCGGCCAGATAATTCCAAATCTGACCCCAGCGATGCGACCAGTATCGTGGTCACCATAACCGGTGACGACCAGGTGTGGATGGAAAACCGTCGTATTGATGTGAGGTCGGTACGGGCGAACATTGCCAGGCTACTTGCCTCGGACCCGGAGCAGTCGTTTACCGTTAAAACGGAACGGGGTGCCAGCGCATCGACACTAATTGAAGTGGGTGATGCTGCCCGTGAAGCAGGCGTGACATCCGTCAACTGGCCCGCGGAGGAAAAGAAGTGAGTAGGCGTAGTATGGCACAGGGGTCTTCGGCCCAGGGTGGCGGTGGCGAGGGCGAAATCGACCTGACGCCGATGCTCGACGTCGTCTTCATCATGCTGATCTTTTTTATCGTCACCTCATCGTTTGTAAAAGAACCGGGCGTTGAAATTACCAAGACCGAGGCTATTACAACCGGGGCCTGCGAGCGGGGCACGATAATTTTTGCTGTAGATGCGGTCGGTAAGATTTTTTACGACAAGAAGGAAGTGCAGGTAGATC
Organism: Pseudomonadota bacterium; assembly: GCA_029287615.1. GTDB lineage: Bacteria > Pseudomonadota > Gammaproteobacteria > UBA9214 > UBA9214 > JARFQV01. Next base: position 1,530 of record JARFQV010000038.1, read on the forward strand.
GCGCTTATCGACTCGCCGAGGCGGCAAGAAAAGAAGCGCCCAAGGCTAATTTTGTTATTCAGGCGGATGTCGACGCGCCCACCTCTGCGTTGGACGAACTTCTGTCCGCGATCAAGCCGCTAATGGATGCACCGCTTTGTGCATCCACGGAAGAGGAGGGCTAGTCAGTATGCGCAGTAACGCAGTGAGAATGATCGTAGCGGCGCTCTTTGCAATTCCAGTGGCGTTTGGTTTGTTTGCGATCATGAACAAGTTGATCGATCGCGATTTTGAGAATCCGGAAATTAAAAACCGCAAGGTTGCTGAAATCGTCAGGCCCGATGAAGAAATTGAGGTCAATGTAAAGCAGGAAAAGCCCGAGAAAGTCGAGGATCCTGAGCAGCCACCGCCTGAAATGCAGCCGCTTGAATTCGATATGGATATGGATGTGGATGTGGTCAATACCGCGCCAACAGCCAGGGTCGATGTCTCCATCAGCTCCAGCGGTATGTCCTCTGGCGATGGAGAGTATCTGCCTATTGTCAAGGTAGCGCCGATCTATCCGCGCCGTGCCCAGACCCGTGGTATTTCAGGTTATTGCATCGTCGAATACACCGTCACCACGACCGGCGCTATTCGTGATCCCAAAGCAGTCGATTGCCAGCCTGCCGGGGTCTTTGACAGCGCGTCGGTCAAGGCAGCCACTAAATTCAAGTACAAGCCGCGGGTGGTGGATGGCGAGCCGATCGAGGTAGCCGGTGTGCAGAACAAGTTCACTTATGAGCTGGAACAGTAATCAACGGTTGAAGCGTTATGAAAGTGACTAAACAACAAGTCTGGACTCGCGCGTTATTGCTGGCATTGCCAGTGGTGGCAGCGCAGGTGGGTTTAGGCCAGCTGCAGGGCGAGCTGGGTTACCAGTCCCTGTCTGCGGCGATAGCCCAGGAGGGCGCCGAGCCCAAAAAGCAGCAGGAGACCCGGCGTACCCCGGCACTGCGCAATAAGGTGTATGAAACATTGTCCGAGGCTCAGGCCGCTGCCGAGGCAAAGGACTATAACGGTGCTGCCAAGATCCTTGATGGCATGCTCGCCTCCGGTGGCAAGAATGCGCTGAACAGCTATGAGCTGGCTAACGTCTATAACCTCTATGCGTTTATTCACTACTCGCGAGAGGATTATGGCAGGGCCCTTCAGGCCTATGAAAATGTGATCAGGCAGCCAGACATTCCCCTGGCGATGGAAATCAATACCCGTTACACCGTTGCGCAACTCTATTTCGTGCAGGAGGATTGGCAGAAGGGTATCAATGCCCTGAACGATTGGTTCGGGATGACTGAAAATCCGCCAGAGAGCGCCTATGTGCTGTTGGCCCAGGGTTATTATCAGCTCAAGGATTACAACAAGTCCCTGTTGAACGTTGAGAAAGCGATCAATATGTACAAGGGCAAAGGTAAGGTACCCAAGGAGCAGTGGTATAACCTGGCTCGCTTCCTGTACTTCGACAAGAACGACATCAACAAGTCAGTCGATGTCCTTGAAGAGTTGCTGACCCACTACCCCAAGAAACAGTACTGGGTGCAGATCTCCCACATGTACGGGGAACAGAAGAAAGAGTCCGAGCAGCTGGCAGCCATGGAAACAGCCTATGTTCAGGACATGCTGGATAAAGGCTCCGAGCAGGTCACCATGGCCTACCTGTATTTGAACGCCGAAGTGCCTTACAAGGCCGCCAAGGTGCTCGACAAGGGCATCAAGAACAAATCTGTAGAGGG
>JARFQV010000048.1 GCA_029287615.1 Pseudomonadota bacterium
TCACCCGAGGCGCACGAAACCCTGGCAGCCGCTATGAACCGGCTCGGTGCCTATTCCAATTCCGGTGAGGGCGGAGAGGATCCGGAACGCTTCGGCACCGAGCGGGTTTCCAGGATCAAGCAGGTAGCCTCCGGTCGTTTCGGGGTCACAGCCCATTATCTGGTCAATGCCGATGTGCTCCAGATCAAGATTGCACAGGGTGCCAAGCCGGGTGAAGGAGGACAACTCGCCGGTCGCAAGGTGAACGAGCTGATCGCACGCCTGCGTCACGCGGAGGTGGGTACCCCGCTGATCTCACCACCACCGCACCATGATATCTATTCGATCGAGGACCTGGCACAGCTCATTTTCGATCTGAAACAGGTTAATCCGACGGCAATGGTTTCCGTCAAGCTGGTCTCCGAGGCAGGGGTCGGCACGATTGCTGCCGGTGTCGCCAAGGCCTATGCCGACCAGATCACGATCTCCGGGTACGATGGCGGTACCGGTGCCAGTCCGTTGTCATCGGTGAAATACGCCGGTAGCCCATGGGAACTGGGCCTGCGCGAGACGCACCAGATCCTGCGTGCAAACGACCTGCGTGAGCGCGTGCGCCTGCAGGTCGACGGTGGTATGAAGACGGGCCTGGATATCGTCAAGGCCGCGCTGCTCGGAGCAGAGAGTTTCGGGTTCGGTACCACCCCGCTGATCGTCCTGGGTTGCAAGTATCTGCGCATCTGTCACCTGAACAACTGCGCCACCGGTGTGGCAACCCAGGACCCGGTCCTGCGCAGCCAGCACTATCGGGGCGAGGCCGAGAAGGTGATGCGCTTTTTCCGCTGGGTGGCGCAGGAGGTGCGGGAATGGATGGCTGGGCTCGGGGTGCGGCGCTTCGACGATCTGATCGGCCGTACGGATCTGCTGTGCCTGCTGCCTGGCAAAACCGGCAAGCAGTGTCGACTGGACCTGCGTCCGCTGCTGCGGGACGACGATGTCTCCGTGGAAAAGCCCCGGCGCTGTCTCAAGGCCCGCAACGAATCTTTCGACAGGGGCGAACTGGCCGAACGCATGGTCGATGACATGCTGCCGCTGATCGAGTCAGGTGCGGGGGGTGAGTTCCACTATCCGGTTCAGAACAACAATCGTTCCGTCGGTGCCCGCCTTTCCGGGGAAATCGCGCGACGCTACGGCAACACCGGCCTGCAAGACGAACCGCTCGTGGTGCGTCTCCGCGGAACCGCCGGGCAGAGCTTCGGTGTCTGGAATGTCGGCGGTCTGCACCTGTATCTGCAAGGGGATGCCAATGACTATGCCGGCAAGGGTATGGCTGGCGGTAAGATCGTTGTCTATCCGGCGGACGGGAGCAATTATCCCAGCCAGGAAAACGTCGTGCTGGGCAACACCTGCCTTTACGGTGCCACCGGCGGACGCCTGTATGCCGCGGGGCGGGCAGGAGAGCGTTTCGCGGTTCGCAATTCCGGTGCGATCGCCGTGGTCGAGGGCGCTGGAGACCATTGTTGTGAATACATGACCGGTGGCATTGTCGCGGTGCTCGGTGACACCGGATTCAATTTTGGAGCCGGTATGACCGGCGGTTTCGCATTCGTTCTCGATCGCGACAATCTATTCGTCGATCACTACAATCACGAACTGGTGGACATCCACCGGATCGATACCGAGCAGACCGAGACCCACCGAAACCTGCTCAACCGGTTAATCGGAAATTTCGTGGACGACACCGGCAGCCACTGGGGGCAGGCGATGCTGGATGATTTCCCGGACTATGTACCCCGCTTCTGGCTCGTCAAGCCGAGGTCTGCAAAACTGGATGCCCTGTCAGAGGCCATGGTGCAGGCGGCATAGGAGATTTTTCCGCTATCACGGTTCAGACCTCCAGGTAGTCCAGGATGCCTTGCGCTGCACTGCGGCCCTCGTACACGGCATGCACCACGAGACTCGATCCGCGGACCATATCGCCGCCCGCGAACACCCTCGGATTTCCTGTCTGGAAGGCAAACTCGCCGCTTTCACCGGTAGTGCACACCAGGCCGTTAGGCAGGGTATGGATGTATGAATCGCCGAACCAGTCCGGTGGGTCCGGCAGAAAACCGAAGGCGATGATCACCCGGTCGGCGGGCAGGATCTCCTCGGTGCCGGATATGATTTGCGGATGACGGCGTCCTTGTTCATCTGCCTCACCGAGACAGGTTTGCATCAGCCGGATGCCCGTGACATGCCGGTCCCCGAGGATTTCGCGGGGCTGGCGGTTCCAGAGAAACCGTACGCCCTCCTGCCTGGCATACTGCACCTCCCGGCGGCTGCCGGGCATATTGATCTCGTCCCGGCGATAGACGCAGGTGACAGAACGGGCACCCTGGCGTATGGCGGTCCGGTTGCAATCCATCGCCGTATCTCCGCCACCCAGCACGACTACCCGCTGCCCCGCCATATCGATGCAGGCATCCGTGTCCTGGGGGAGTCCCAGTATGCGCCTTGCACTGCTGAGCAGGTAGGGCAGGGCAAGCACCACTCCTTCCGGTTGCTCCGCGGGCAGATCCCCCCGGATGCCGCGATAGGTACCCAGGCCGAGAAATACGGCGTCATACTGATCCAGGAGTCGGGTAAAAGACAGGTCCCGACCAATACGCCGGTTCAGCAGGAACCGGACGCCCATCTCCTCGAGTAGCCTGCGCCGCCGGCGTATCACTTCCGTCTCCAGCTTGAATTCGGGAATGCCGAAGGTCAACAGACCACCGATCTCCGGATGCTGATCGTATACGGTCGGGGATACGCCATTGCGCACCAGCACATCGGCACAGCTCAAACCGGCCGGTCCTGCGCCGACGATGGCAACCCTTTTCCCGGTGGGCTCTATTTCGCCAAGGTCGGGTCGCCAGCCCTCGGCAATGGCCGTATCGGTGATGTAGCGCTCCACGGCGCCGATGGTCACAGCGCCGAAGCCATCCTCCAGGGTGCAGGCGCCTTCACAGAGACGGTCCTGCGGGCAGATGCGTCCGCAGATCTCCGGCAGGGGGTTTGTGCGGTGGGCGAGTTCGGCGGCCTCCCGGATCCTGCCCTCGGCGGCCAGTTTGAGCCAGTTCGGGATGTAATTGTGCACCGGGCACTTCCACTCACAGTAGGGATTGCCGCAATCCAGGCAACGATCCGCCTGGATTGCGGCGTCATCGGACTCGAACGGGGCGTGGATTTCCGAAAATTGCCGTACCCGCAACTCCGGCTTGAGTGCGGGTGGATCCGTGCGTGGCACATGCAGGAAACGAAAGTGGTCCTTCATGGCGGTACCTCCGCCGTGAACAGCAATACCTGTTCCATGAATTCTCGTCACTCGATAGTGACCAGCGTACAACCTTCCTTGCTATTATGACCTTTTCACTCGCCGCATGAAACCAAAACCGGCCAGGCCGACACCCATCAGGCTCAACGTGGCTGGCTCGGGAACCCTGGTGAGGTCGGTTGCGTATTTGATGACACGGGTACCATCGAACTGCACTTCAGCCAGCCCGGTCGCAGGCCCGTTGTGATTACCCTGAATCATGAATTTCACCATATCAGCCGTGATCGCCGGAAATGACAGAGTCACGGGGCTGATATGCGAGGTCGAGTTTTGTTTCGGGAATGACGTGGCTGCGCCACCGATCGCAGTGAAGGCACTGCCATGCAGGGAATACAGGATGGTAACCTCGTCCATACCATACTTCCCCTTTTTGCTCGGTTGAGTGTGGTTCCAGTTGGTATTCCACAGGGTCAGTCCCGCCAGATGGTAGGAATCACCAAGGTCAAAGATGACATTCCCGGTTACATCCGTGCTCAGCCAGGCATTCGTTGCTGATGCGTTTTCATGCTGCCCCGTTAAAGCGGGTCCGCCTGAAAGCCCGCTCCCGTTAACAATATTGGAAAGTGCATAACCAACCTCCGTTGTCATATCCGTCGATGCCGTGATACCGGAGATCAGCGATGCGGAGACTGCCCGCGCAAGAAACATTCCTGCGACAAACAGAAAAACGCCAAACCCACTTCTTCGTGTTATACCCGCCATATTCCGAGGTCCTTGTATTCAATGTATAAATCAACTTTCACTGCCGATTGAATGTCAGGCTACTGGCTGTACAGCACGGCAGTCTATTGTCACAAGGTACTAGCCCGGAGAAAAGTTGATATCATCCGACTTGGCAATCTGCACTCCGTTCCTTATTGGCAGGAATCCGGTATTGAACAGATCTACATGCGATTCCAGTCCGGCCAGCCTCTGCTGATTCATGACCATTAGCAGGGCGTGTGTAATACCCGGATATACCTGACAGCACCACCAAGCTGAGATATGATTGCGCTGGATGCGTAGTTCAGATTATTCCCCGACAAGAAGATTGCCATGGCGACTGGAGGGGAATGGCGGAGTACCTGTTTGTTCATAACAATCAACTGATAGTTAACAGTTTTACTGACCGGCAATGATGCAGCGCTGCTTGTCGACCGGATTACGACCCTCCCTGTGTTACGGCGAGAGTGAGTATTTCGTGAGAATCTTCCCGATGCCGGCAGCTGAAAACCAAGGAAAAACCGGTATGACAAAGACTGGATGGATACTGGCGATCACGACAACAACATTCCTTTTTGCCTATCATTCAAGGCTTTATTCCCAGCAGACGGTTGAAGAGACGCAGGAACTGGAGCCGAAGGTCAGCATAGAGGAACACCACAACAGGACTGTGGAAGAGTATCGTGTGAATAACAATCTCTACATGGTCAAGGTCCGGCCCAGAGTCGGGAGACCCTATTACCTCGTCGACCATGATGGTTCGGGTTCGATGGAATGGAGCAGGGGGTCCAGCGAACTTGAAAAACAGGCACCCCGCTGGACGCTCTTCAGCTGGTAAGGACCCTTCCTGCACGGGAGTGCAACACCCGGTGCCCGTAATGAAGAACTGTCATTTCCATGCTTATGTCCTCTGTGATTAGTGATTATCAAACTACAAGCTAATGAAAGGGAGCTGAAGATAATGATCAATCGAGTATTCAAGATCTATGGACTGGCGGTTGCCCTGCTGGTCGTCATGCCGGCAGGCATTGCCGGCGCATCAACCCTGGACGATGTCATCGAGAGAGATCAGTTGCGTTGCGGGGTAAGTGACGGAGTCCCCGGTTTTTCAGTACAGGATGAAAAGGGCAACTGGTCGGGGATCGATGTGGATCTATGCAGGGCTGTGGCTGCGGCAACGCTTGGTGATGCCGCCAAGGTCACCTACATCCCTCTGAGTAATGAGAAACGCCTGCCAGCCATGCAGGACGGTGCGATCGACCTGCTTGCACGCAATACGACATGGACGCTGACCCGGGACACCAGCATGGGAGTAAGCTTTGCCGGTATCAATTTCTTTGATGGACAGGGCTTCCTGGTCCGCAGTGTACTGGGGATCAGGAGCAGTCTGGGTATGGATGGTCTGAAAATCTGTGTGCAGCGGAATACCACCAGTTTCAAGAACCTGAAGAACTATTTCACACTCCATGCAATGAAATACACGCCCGTGGTCTTCGATAACCTGAAGCAAATGCAGCAGGGATTCGAGGAGGCGAAGTGCGACGCGATCAGTTCGGACAAATCGCTGTTGTTCATCCTCCGCAAGGGACTTGGGGAACCGTCGGACGGCACGGTATTACCGGAAATCATCTCCCGGGAGCCGATGGGCCCCGTCGTTCAATCCGGCGATGACGCCTGGTTCAAGATCGTGCGCTGGAGTCTCTACACCATGATCAATGCGGAGGAAATGAACATAAGCTCGGACACCGTCGAACGGATCAGAAAGGCGGCGCAGAATGCGGATGTCCGTCTCATGCTGGGGCAGGAAGGTGAAACGGGCAAGGCGCTCGGATTAGCCCCTGACTGGTCCTACCAGATCATCCGGCAGGTAGGGAATTATGGAGAGTCCTTCGAGAGAAATCTGGGCAAGGCGTCCGGGCTTGGCATGAAGCGCGGACATAATGCCCTCTGGTCCGATGGCGGCTTGCTGTATGCACCCCCATTTCTCTAGTCCCGCCACCAGAGCGATATCTCAGGGATATAGGTAACCATGATCAGCCAAACCAGCATCAGGGCGAGAAAGGGCAGGGCGGCCCGAAACAGGGACAGGACCGGCCTGCTGAAACGCTGACTGGCGATAAACAGGTTGATCCCTACCGGTGGTGTGCTGTAGCCGATTTCCAGATTGGCGAGAAAGAGTACACCCAGGTGAATCGGATCCACGCCGTACTGTTTTGCGATCGGCAGAATTAACGGCACGATTACCACGGTAGCAGAGAAAA
>JARFQV010000089.1 GCA_029287615.1 Pseudomonadota bacterium
CTAGAGCTAATTGGCTGTCCATATTGGATTTCCGCGCTGTAAACCCCGCATTACCTTGTGTCCATCATCCACCTTACGTAGAATGCTTCTACTCTTCAGGCAGGCCGGGCAAGCACCGTTCCACCTGCAAAAGACGCGTGATAATCGGCAGGGCGGGACCTGTCTGCATATAGCGGACGGTTCGCCCTGTTTTTGTTAAAGGCAATCGAGGTCGCCCATGCCCGCAGTTACTTTACCGGATGGAACTGAAAAACGCTTTGATGAGCCCGTGACGGTCCAGGCCGTAGCCGCCTCGATCGGACCGGGTCTTGCCAGGGCAGCACTGGCGGGCCGGGTTGATGGCCGTCTGGTGGATACCTCATACGTCATAGATGATGACGCGGAACTTGCGATTGTCACGGAAAGAGACCCCGAGGGCCTGGAGGTCATTCGCCATTCGACCGCCCACCTGCTGGCACAGGCCGTCAAGGAACTGTTTCCGGAGGCTCAGGTTACCATCGGCCCGGTTATAGAAAACGGTTTCTATTACGACTTCGCCTATGAACGGCCATTCACTCCCGAAGACCTGGAGAAGATCGAGAAGAGAATGGCGGAACTGGCCAGCCAGAATCTCACCGTGAAACGCAGCACCATGCCACGGGATGAAGCGGTTGGTTTTTTCAGGAAGCAGGGTGAGGAATACAAGGCACAGATCATTGCCGATATCCCGACCAACGAGGAGATATCCCTCTACGGACAGGGTGACTTCATCGATCTCTGTCGTGGCCCGCATGTACCGAGCACCGGCCGGATCAAGGCCTTCAAGCTGATGAAGGTAGCTGGTGCCTACTGGCGAGGCGATTCAGCCAATGAAATGCTGCAACGTATTTACGGAACTGCCTGGACCGATAAAAAGGAACTGAAGGCCTACCTGGGTCGGCTCGAGGAGGCGGAGAAGCGCGATCACCGCAAGCTGGGCAAGGTCATGAACCTCTTTCATACCCAGGAAGAGGCCCCGGGTATGGTCTTTTGGCATAACAATGGCTGGCGACTGTATCTGACAATCGAGGACTATATCCGCGGCAGGCTGCGCGAGCATGGCTATGAGGAAGTACACACTCCTTCGGTCATCGATCGCTCCTTGTGGGAAAAATCAGGACATTGGGAAAAGTTTTCGGATGACATGTTCACCACTTCTTCCGAAAACCGCACCTATGCCATCAAACCGATGAACTGTCCTGCCCATATCCAGATTTACAACCAGGGATTGAAGAGCTACCGGGATCTGCCGCTCCGGTTGTCGGAATTCGGTTCCTGTCATCGCAACGAGCCATCGGGCACACTGCATGGACTGATGCGGGTCCGGGGATTCGTGCAGGACGATGCCCATATTTTTTGCACCGAATCACAGATCCTGGACGAGGTGTCCAGTTTTATCGACCTGCTCTTCCAGGTCTATGCAGACTTCGGTTTCGAGGACATCAGTGTGAAGCTGTCTACCCGTCCGGAAAAACGGGTGGGTGAGGACGTGCTGTGGGATACGGCCGAAAAGGCGCTTGCCGATGCCCTGGAGCACAAAAAGCTGGAATGGGTATTGCAGCCGGGGGAGGGTGCCTTTTACGGTCCCAAGATCGAATTCAACCTCAGGGACTGCCTGGAGAGGGTCTGGCAACTGGGAACGATCCAACTGGATTTTTCGATGCCGGGCAGGCTGGGAGCCCATTATATCGATGAAGATGGCGGTAAAAAGGTGCCGGTGATGCTGCATCGTGCCATCCTGGGTTCGCTGGAGCGATTCATCGGAATCCTGATCGAACACTACGCCGGAGCACTGCCTGCCTGGCTGGCGCCGGTACAGGTGGTTGTGCTCAATATTACCGACCGGCAGGCCGAATATGCGCGCCAGGTAGTAGAAATCCTGAAAAATCAGGGGCTGAGGGTCAGATTGGACTTGAGAAATGAGAAAATCGGCTTTAAAATTCGCCAGCATACGATTGAACGCGTCCCGTACCTGCTGATTGTGGGGGATCGGGAAGCTGAAGATGGAACCGTGGCCGTGCGCACGCGAGGTGGTAAGGACCTGGGTAGTCTGTCGGTGGCAGCCTTCCATGATGGTCTGAACCAGGAGATCGCGAGCCGCGGCCGTACTGTTTTGGAGGGCTAGAGCATCGCTGCTGGAAAAAAACTGCAAACCCGGATTAACCGGAAAATCATTGCGCCTGAAGTACGGTTGATCGGGGCAGAAGGAGATCAACTGGGGATAATGCCAGTTGAAAAGGCTCAGGAGGTGGCTGACCAGGCCAGTCTGGATCTGGTGGAGATCGCTCCCCAGGCGGAACCTCCGGTATGCCGGATCATGGATTATGGCAAGTTTCGTTTTGAGGAACGCAAGAAACTCCAGAATGCCCGCAAGAAACAGAAGCAGATCCAGGTCAAGGAGATCAAGTTCCGTCCAGGGACCGATATCGGCGACTATAACGTAAAGCTGCGAAACCTGATCCGGTTTCTGGAAGACGGAGACCGGGTAAAGGTTACCCTGCGATTCCGGGGCCGGGAGATGGCCCACCAGGAACTTGGTCTGGAACTGTTGAAACGGGTTGAAAATGATTTGAGTGAATATGCGGTTGTCGAGCAGCATCCGAAGATGGAAGGCCGGATGATGGTCATGATGATGGCGCCCAAAAAGAAGTAACCGATTGATTAAACGGAATTCGACGAGGTAACAGCAATGCCCAAGATGAAAACCAACCGTGGTGCCGCCAAGCGGTTCAGGCGTACCGCAACGGGAGGATACAAGCGCGGTCAGTCGCACCACCGCCATATCCTGACCAAGAAAAGCAGCAAGCGGAAAAGACAGCTGGTGTGCACGGCGCAGGTCCATGAATCGGACGTCGCTTCCATCCGCCGCTTGTTACCCTATACCTGATACAGTTATTCAACTAAGGTTCAGAGCAATGTCCAGAGTAAAACGGGGCGTAACCGCCCATGCACGGCACAAGAAGGTCCTCGGCAAGGCCAAGGGATACTACGGCGCGCGTCGCAAGGTATACCGCGTCGCCAAACAGGCCGTCATCAAGGCGGGCCAGTATGCCTATCGCGATCGCCGGCAGCGCAAGCGCCAGTTTCGCACCCTGTGGATAGCCCGCATCAATGCGGCTGCCCGCGAGAACGGTCTCTCCTACAGCAGAATGATCGATGGCCTGAACAAGGCCAATGTAGAGGTGGACAGGAAGGTGCTCGCTGATCTTGCGGTCTTCGACAAGGCGGCATTCTCGGCATTGGCGGAGAAGGCAAAGGCAAGCCTCCCCGCGTGAGCTGATGAGGGAATACGGGTCCGGAGCGGATTCCCGCAGGATGCAGAATCAACAGTCGAACCCGGCATAGGTAAACGCGCTGTTTATTTTCCCGTAGACAGTTACCACCTGTTTTGAATCCGGGGGGAAGGCAAACACCTTTCCCCTTTTTTGTGTAAGAAAACATAACATGAAAAGCAAGGTATGATCAGGTGAAGATCCTGGCGGAACTCGAGAAACAGGCGACACGGGAAATTCAGGCCATGCAGGATCTGAATGGCCTGGATGAAGTACGGGTTCGGTATCTTGGCAAGAAAGGACTGCTGACCGCACAGCTCAAACAGCTTGGTCAGCTCCCTCCCGAAGAACGACCCGCGGCCGGTCAGGCCATCAATCATACCAAGCAGGTTGTCCAGCAAAGCATCGAGACCCGGCGCGAAGAACTTCGGGTGTCGGCGCTCAGGGACAAGCTTTCCTCGGAGCGAATCGATGTCAGTCTTCCCGGCAGAGGGCAATTACCCGGTGGACTGCACCCGGTCACCCGGACCATGGAAAGGATCGAGCGACTGTTCGCCGGTATGGGGTTTCGGGTTGTGGAAGGACCCGAGATCGAGGATGACTATCACAACTTCGAGGCCCTCAACATACCTTCCCATCACCCTGCGCGGGCGATGCATGACACCTTCTATTTCAATGCGCATACGCTCCTGCGCACGCACACCTCTCCCGTACAGATTCGGGTCATGGAAAAACATCGGCCACCCCTGCGGATCATCGCTCCCGGAAGGGTCTATCGATGCGATTCCGATCTGACCCACACCCCCATGTTTCATCAGGTGGAAGGCCTGCTGGTCGATGAGGCGGTCAGCTTTGCCAACCTGAAAAGTCTGCTGGATGATTTTCTGCATAATTTTTTCGAACAGGATGATCTGGCGGTTCGTTTCCGGCCCTCCTATTTTCCATTCACCGAACCATCCGCAGAAGTGGATATCCAGTGCGTGATGTGCGGAGGGGAGGGCTGCAGGGTATGCGGACACAGTGGCTGGCTGGAAGTGCTGGGATGTGGCATGGTGCATCCCAATGTTTTCGAGTCGGTGGGTATCGACAATGAAGCGTTCACCGGACTTGCCTTTGGTATGGGCGTGGAACGTCTCGCGATGTTGCGCTACGGCGTCAATGACCTGCGGCTGTTTTTTGAAAATGACTTGCGTTTCCTGCGGCAGTTTGATTAATCATGAAATTCAGTGAAATCTGGTTGCGTGAATGGGTTGACCCGCCGGTATCTACCGACGATCTGGTAGAGCAGTTGACTATGGCGGGACTGGAGGTGGATTCGGTTGAACCGGCGGCGCCAGCGTTCACCGGCCTGGTCGTGGGTGAGGTTCTGGCCGTCGAAGCGCATCCCGATGCGGACAAGCTGAAGGTCTGTTCCGTGTCAAACGGTGACGATACCCCGCTGCAGGTTGTGTGTGGCGCACCCAATGTGCATGTCGGGATGAAGGCCCCGCTGGCGCTGGTTGGCGCCAGGATGCCGGGAGACTTCAAGATCAAAAAAACCAGACTGCGTGGGGTCGAATCCAGTGGCATGTTGTGTTCGGCATCTGAACTGGGACTGTCTGATGATCATCAGGGACTGATGGCTCTGCCGGTAGAAGCGGAACCCGGCATGGACATTCGGCAGTATCTGCAACTCGATGACTGCATGATCGAAATCGACCTGACACCCAACCGGGGTGACTGCCTGGGTATCGAGGGTGTCGCGCGCGAGGTCGGGGCACTCAACCGGTGTCCGGTCTCCCCGGTGTCCTTCGAGGCGGTTGATGAATCACTCTCCGAGACATTCCCGGTCGATGTGCTGGCACCGGAGGCCTGTCCCCGTTATCTCGGTCGGGTGGTACGCGGTATAGACCCGGGCGCACAAACACCTTTGTGGATGCAGGAGCGGCTGAGGAGGGGAGGAATACGCAGTCTCGGGCCTGTGGTCGATATCACCAATTATGTCCTGCTCGAGCTGGGTCAACCCATGCACGCCTTCGACCTGGAGGTACTCCAGGGCGGAATTCGTGTGCGCTATGCCGAAGAGGGGGAAGAGATTACCCTGCTGGATGAGACGGTCCTGAAACTCGACACAGACACCCTGCTGATTGCGGATGAGGAAAAGGCACTGGCCATCGCCGGTGTGATGGGCGGACTGGATTCGGGTATATCGGCGCAAACCAATGCCCTGTTTCTTGAATGCGCCTTTTTCTCTCCGGAAAAGATAGCCGGGCGTGCGCGTACCTACTCCCTGCATACCGATTCCGCCTTTCGCTTCGAACGCGGCGTTGATCCGGGACTTCAGCACCGGGCACTGGAGAGAGCAACGGAACTGTTGCTGGATATTGTTGGTGGCGAGGCCGGACCGGTCATCGAGACCGTTTCCAGGGAACACCTGCCGGACAAACAGGCGGTGGTGCTGCGTGCGGACAGGGTGCAGCGGGTTCTGGGGGTATGTCCATCAACCGACGTCATTCGGGATATCCTCGATCGTCTCGGTATGGTCGTGGAGGAAACCGGTCAAGGCACCTGGCGGGTAACACCACCGACGTTTCGCTTTGACATTACCATGGAGGCCGATCTGATTGAGGAGATTGGCCGGGTATACGGATACAACCAGCTACCCACTACCCGTATGCAGGGCGAAATGGTGATGTCACCCGAACCGGAGGCGGTAATCCCGCTGGCAAGATTGCGACAGGTCCTGGTGGAGCGCGGTTATCAGGAAGCAATCACATATAGTTTCGTCGATCCCAGGCTGCAGACCCGTGTTGATCCGGAATCCAGACCCGTCGTGCTGGCCAATCCGATCTCATCGGGAATGTCGGTGATGCGAACGAGTCTTTGGCCGGGTCTGATCAAGGCTGCACAACACAATATCAACCGCCAGCAGAACCGGATTCGTATGTTCGAGTGTGGTCTAAAGTTTTTATCTTATAATGATGATATTAAACAAATAAATGTTATATCTGGGCTTGTAGCAGGGAATCGGGATCCGGAACACTGGGACGGGAGTCCGGTTGGTTCCGATTTTTATGACACCAAGGGGGATCTCCGGGCCCTGCTTGCCCTGACGCGGCGTTCCGAGCAACTGGATTTTCAGGCGGCAGAACACCCTGCACTGCATCCCGCCCAGACCGCGATGATCAAGCTGGATGGAAATCAGGCCGGTTGGGTGGGCAGGATCCATCCTGCCATGGCGGATTTTACCGGGCTGGACATGGAAACCTGTTTGTTCGAGTTGGAAACAGCAGTAATAACCGTCTCCAAGTGTTCGAAATTTAGTGAAATCTCAAGGTTTCCGTCCATTCGCCGTGACATAGCCATAGTGGTAGATGAAGAAGTCAGTTACCGCGAAATTCAGAATGTCATCCGGGAATCGGCGGCAAAACTGCTGCAGGAAATCATCCTGTTTGACGTTTATCAGGGCAAAGGTATAGAAACTGGGCGAAAAAGCATCGCTTTAGGCTTGATTTTACAGGATTCTTCGCGCACACTTACAGATGATGAAGTTGAGGTTGTTCAGAATTCGGTAACCTCCGCTCTGAAAGATAAATTTGGGGCCAACCTGAGAGAGTAGAAACCATGGCGCTAACAAAAGCCGACATGGCAGAGAAGTTGTTTGAAGAACTGGGGCTCAATAAACGGGAAGCCAAGGAATTGGTGGAAATGTTTTTTGAGGAAATCCGCAAGGCGCTCGAAAACGGAAATCAGGTCAAGTTATCCGGCTTTGGCAATTTCGATCTGCGTACCAAGAACGAAAGGCCGGGCCGCAATCCAAAAACCGGCGAGGAGATACCGATCTCCGCACGCCGTGTTGTGACCTTTCGTTCAGGGCAGAAACTGAAGGCCAGGGTAGAAGCCTATGCTGGAAGCAAGCAATAACGACGAACTGCCTGTCATCCCGGGAAAACGTTATTTCACCATTGGTGAGGTAAGCGATCTGTGTGGCGTAAAACCACATGTGCTGCGCTACTGGGAACAGGAATTCCCTCAACTGAAACCGGTCAAACGTCGTGGTAACCGGCGCTACTACCAGCGTCACGACGTCATCATGATCAGGCAGATACGCGGGCTTCTTTATGAGCAGGGATTCACCATCGGTGGGGCACGTCAAAAGCTGTCCGGTGATGAAGCGCGCGACGATGTCACGCAGAGTCAGCAGATCGTTCACCAGATTCGCATCGAACTGGAAGAAGTTCTGCAGATGCTCAAGCGCTGATTGCAATATCACAAGGTCGGCATTCAGCACTGTTTCAGTTATACTATCCCGCCTGCCGGATACGGCGAGTGTACCGTCTGTCTCTTATACACATCTCCGAGCCCAC
>JARFQV010000141.1 GCA_029287615.1 Pseudomonadota bacterium
CTGAGTCTCTTTGGCCTGGCTGCGAGTCAGAAATGGATTGCACGAAAAAACGTTCACCAGATGTCACGACGGTAAACCCAGGCATCCAGCGAAACAACAGAGAGAATTAATCATGAAGAAACGGTCCAATATGATCAGAAATCTGCTGTCTGCGCTCTTTGCATGCCTGGTTTGCACCTCCGGTGCCTATGCTGCGGTTGCCGAACCCCAATTGGACGTCCAGGGAGGGTCTGTCGCCAGTGACGGCACCACCCTCTCCATCAGCGCACAGGTCATCGCAATCATCACGGGTGGCACGCCAAATCCTATCCCTAGCGAGGCATTTTCCCTGTCGGCAACCCTGGCCACAGGCGCGGGCAGCCTGACCGCCGGCACGCTGCTGAGCGCTACCTTCTCAAATTTCATGCTGGTTGATATGGGCTTTGGATTTGGCACATTCTCCGCAGACCTGAGCTATACCGGCGGTTCCCTGCAGGGCGGGCTGACCAGTGGACGCATTGAGGGAGCCATTTCCAATGCCATCCCCGGCGTCAGCAATACCGTACCATTCACGGCGGATACGGTGACCGCGAAGGTCGGGCCTGTCGTCGTTCCTGTGCCCGCCGCAGTGTGGCTGTTCGGATCGGGACTGATCGGTCTGGTCTCACTGGCCCGCAGGAAAACGGGATCATAATACCGATACCCGCGCGGACTCACGATAAAAAAGCCACCGTCGGGTGGCTTTTTTTATGACGGTTACGGAAAACCCGCTACAGTACTGCGTGCTGACAGATCAGCGTATATAATAATGGTATGCGGTTCCGAGTAAATGGATCTGGCAACAGAGGTGCGAGTTTGCCAGGGCATTGACAGCCACCGAGAACAACAACAAGAATTCTAGTCACTACTAGTCACTATCGGTATATTGACAAAAAACCCGCTACTGGTAATAAGGATGAGTATATGAAGACGCCTTTTGGGGTCATTCCGCTCTGTGTATTCCTCGGCCTGGCCGCCGGATGCGCCATTCCCCCTGCCCGGGACAGCGGATCACCCACTACACCCCCCCCCACTCCCAGCAAAGGGGAGATTGACAGCAAACCGGTTGTGAGCACGAGCACGGTGAAGAAAAGCCCGACTTCGACCATCACCAGCAAGCCCGTGACCACAACCAGAGCACCGGCAGAACCGTCACGAAAGCCGGAAAAACCGGTAACTGTGGCGCCGTCCAGACCGAAACCACCCGCCCCGGTTGCCCAAAAAAAGACAACACCAACGCCGGTCCTGGTAGAAAAAGCACCAGAGGAGGAACCACCCGTATCACCGGCACCCGAACCAACTGTCGAGCCAGCAGTTACGGATAGGGATGAAGGCAGCACGATACAGGATGATGTCACGCAGGCAGACGAGGCCGTGGCAGACCTGCCTGATGAAGACACCCTCATCCTGTCAGATAATGTGGAAACAGGCGAGGAACAGGTATCCCTGCTAACGGATGACAGCCTGACGCCAGACCTGCCATATTCCGTGCCCCAGGCAGAAACCCTGAAGATGGACCTTGAATCTCTGCCTATGACTTTTGGGGGTCACTGGTCACTGGACCGTCGCCCGAACCCAGTGACCAACCGGACCGAGTGTATCCTCTCATCTAGGAGCAACAGCATATTCGACGGATATGAACAAACCAATATCCAGCTGCTGCTGACCCTTGAATCAATCTATGTAAAAACAGGATCCAACATCGACCTGGGTTATCCCGGTACGGGAATGCGTGTCGACAATGGTACATTGCGCCCTTTTGACGGAGTAACCAAGACAACGAATGCAGAGATGTCCCGGAATGTAAAGGCCTTGTACGCCAGTATGGAACCTGGCACCAATGTTGTGGTACGGCTGGGATTCTGGCCAACCTGGCCTGTCACTGAAACCCGTGAGGCAAGTTTCCCGCTGGAAGGAATTGCAGAGGCAATAAGGGCATTGCAGGCCTGTGACCAGATGTAAGAGCCTGCAGGCAATCAACAGCAAACTGGCAGTAATAACAAGGACTCTACTACCATGTCATTGAGACTCAAATTCAACCTGATCCTCAGCCTTGCCACCCTGCTTGGTATAATCGTTGCCGGGTATTTCACCCATATGTTCCTGCAGAAAAATGCGAGAGAAGAGGTGCTGGACAGTGCACGCATCATGCTGGAAAGCGCCCGCGCAGTGCGCAGCTACACCGTATCGGAGATTCGCCCGCTGCTCGCCCTGCAGCAGAAACGCCAGTTCATGCCACAAACCGTTCCGGCTTATTCGGCGCGCAAGTATCTGAACAAGCTGCAGGAGAAATACCCGGACTACAGTTACAAGGAGGCAACCCTGAATCCCACGAATCCGGTTGATCTCGCGGCAGCATGGGAAGTTGATATAGTCGATTTTTTCAGAAATCACGAGGAAGAGACCGAACTGATCGGTGAGCGAGATACACCGACCGGCCGTTACATGTATCTCAGCAATCCCATACGGATCAAGAATGAGGCCTGCCTGACCTGCCACAGCACACCATCCAATGCCCCGGCTACCATGATCGATACCTACGGTAATGCCAACGGTTTCGGCTGGAAACTCAACGAAGTGGTGGGCGCACAAATCGTGTCCGTGCCCATGTCTCTTCCATTACAACGCGCCAATGCCGCGTTCCAGGTGCTGATGATTTCCATTGTGTCGGTATTCCTGATGATTGCCGTACTGCTGAACCTTCTGCTGCATTATGTGGTCATCAAGCCAATGAAGAAAATTGCGGAAAATGCCGACAAGGTAAGCATGGGTGCCCTGGAGACGCCCGAGTTACCGATCAAGGGCAAGGATGAGATCACGTCGCTGTCACAGTCCTTCAACCGCATGCACCGCAGCCTTGCCAATGCCGTCAGGATGCTCGATGAATCCGGTGAATAACACCTCCCGGCCCGCATTCTCCGTCAAGGCGGGTGACAGTCGTACAGGGATGCAGGAAGCGACCGCGAGACAATCCAGCATGGATTCAAAGACCAAGCGTGGACTCATCGTTGTGGTGAGAAATCAGGGCCGTTTGCCCTGTTACCAGCTTGATCCATCACCCGTAGAGTGATTATGCAAGTAGCGCCAGTCCCTGAACGTCTGGGAAAATACCGGATCGAGTCCACCATTGGCCAGGGCGCCATGGGTGTTGTATACAAGGCCTATGACGTAGATATAGACCGCCCGGTTGCTGTGAAGGTATTGCATAGTCATTTACTGGACAATGATTCTGGCAAGGAATCCGCCGTACGCTTCAAGCAGGAGGCAACCGCTGCGGCCCGCTGCATGCATACCAATATCGTTACGGTGTTCGATTACGGCATCACGGAAGATGCGCACTACATTGTCATGGAATACATTGAAGGGATCAATCTGAGATCCCTTCTGCGGGAAGAAAAACGTATCGCGTTTGCGCAAGCCGCGGACATTATCTTCCAGGTACTGAGTGCACTGGAATATGCCCATTCATGCGGTGTCATCCACCGTGACATCAAACCGGCCAATATCATGATCCTGCACAACGGCCACGTGAAGGTCGCTGATTTTGGTGTTGCGCGGCTGGAAAATTCCGACCTTACCCAGGCGGGATTCATGATCGGCACACCCGGTTATATTGCACCGGAAGGCCGCTGCGGTGACACAGTAGACGCCCGATGCGATTTGTATGCCGTCGGTGTTGTTTTCTACGAGATCCTGACCGGTAACCGGCTCAATGCCGAGAAATTGCTGAACCGGAATGATGTCAAAAATGATCTTGCCGGCGTCATCGATGATCCGGACATCGCGCAGAAGGTATATGAACTGCTGATCACGGTCCTGGATGAGAGACCTGATATGCGTTTCCAGAACGCGACAGAATTTCTCCAGCAACTGGGACTCATCCTGTCACCAGACCATAAGCATGTACCCGATACCGATGAGCTTGCCGCGACCGTGCTGTGCTCTATTACGAATGCAAAACCGGAGACAAATGATCAGGCGGAAATAACGCAATCGGCGATTAGCCAGATCGAGAGGGTGCTTGTCACCTATGTTGGACCCATGGCCTCCCTCCTGGTGAAAAAATACGCCCGGAAAACAGCAAATCTTAATGAACTCCTCGACGCCGTTGCCATGCACATACCCACTTCAGTCGAGCAGACCGAGTTCAGGTCCACGATCACGACTTCCGGCCTGACCATGACCAGTTCACTGTCCAGTAAGGGAACCAGCGGCGCGAAAGCCAGGACTGCGGGCGCCTCAAAGGGTTTCGATTTACCGGAACCGGTACAGGCTGAAGTCCAAAAATTGCTGGCACTGTACCTTGGCCCGCTGGCATCCCGGATTGCCAACAAGATGCAACGCGGCGCAAGAGACTGGCAAAGTTACACTCACCTGCTTGCCGAACACATCCCCAATACCGAAGAGCAGAAACAATTCATCCAGAAAATGTCAGCCCTGCGGCAACGCTAGCCGGATAACCATCAACGTACTCGCCCAACGCCCGGCTGGAAGGATGCAACGACATCCGGATAGAAAATATCGGGAAAACGACGGTTGTCAGTAACTCATGCAACACCCTGATCCAGCAACCAGGCACCCTGCTTCTGCAGGACCAGAATCGAACCTGCCATGGCAAGATCTTCCCTGCTCTCGGCCAGCATTTTTTCCTGTACTTCCCGCATCGCCTGGGACATTTCGACAAATACGGCGGCAGTAATCTGACCGGTCAGCAGGCTCACCAGTTGTTCACTGGTTTCTACCAGTGCGACATCACCATCGGAGCTGACAACCAGACGCGAAGTGGCGAGAGCCTGCAGATTGCTGTCTGATCGCGTGTATTGCTTCAACCTGACCAGCATCTTGCGAACACGCTGCAGGGGAACACCCTGCTTTCTTAAATTCAGAATAGTCCGCAATCCCACCAGATCGGAAAATGACCAAACCCGCCTGGTCCCGCGCCCCCTGCCCGCCTGTATCGATGGCGTGCAGATGCGCGAGTGCACCCAGGCGGTCAGGACCTGATTGGAAATCCCGGTAGCGGCTGTTACCTGCCTGCTGGTAAAGCCGAGCGGATTTCCCATCAGCTCATGGCGTATTTTTTCGCCAGTGAGTCCATCACTGCAGCTACTTCCTTTTTCTGCTCCATGGTCAACGTATCCCGCCTCATCCAGAATGTCTCACCACATAACTCATAGGGAAAGTGTTGCCACTTCGTCGGGTTGGACTCTTTCCCGAACATCTGCTCCACCATCTCTTTGATCAATCTCATTGCTCCCCCTCCTGGTTGACTGGAACTGACTGCATTTTGAATCTATCACATAAATAAACAATATGAAATAGTTCATATAAACAAAAGTATTTCTTATGAAATTTAACCAATTATTCACAATCCGGCGTCACCAAAGAGGCAATCACACAAGCCACCGAACAGAAGATTTTGCGCAATCAGGTACAGAATGTTTCGGGGTCCGAATGGAGTGAGATGCAGGACAGAAATTTATTTTTCCGGGTGCCACACCCTGTACGGAAACCGCGATCACCCGAATCCTTGATTCCTATCAAGGAAGGAAATCCGGTTCTGTAGTAAAAACGAGTTGTATGGGGAGAAACGAGGGACAATGCCGCATCCTGCAGGAATCGATCTTTTTTCTTGATTCTTAATCGCACATGGCAGGCATCCGGCCGGCTGAAGTACTGTCCAGGAACGGGGGGGAATGGATTGTTTGCTGTTCCAACCGATCAATCAGACTGGACACCAGTCCAGATGCCGAAAAGGGGATGACACACATAATCTTCATCAGCTAACCGGAGGAGGATCTGATGAACACAACCGCTGAAAATAACCGGACCTTTCTTACCCGCCCATGGTGGTCGATGGGTCGGGCAGTACCTGGTGAATGCGGACTCTGTATCAACGAGTCAGCCACAAGGGCCAGGGCAGGGCTATTGAACCTATTATCGGCGACAACCATTTTTCTGCTGGTTGCCGTACCGGAACTGGATCCAGTTCGTTATGTAGCGCCCTTCGTTATTTTTGACATGATAACAGCTGCTACTTTCGGCCTGACCCCCATCAGCCCCGCTGGTATCATGGGAACATTGCTGACCATGAAGGTCCGCCCGGTATGGAAACCGACCAGTCCAAAACGTTTTGCATGGACACTGGGGGCCACGCTGGGAATCTGCTGTCTTGGCTTCTGGATGCTCGGAATGACCCAGTGGGTTATCGCTGTTCTCAGTATCTGCTTTATTCTGACCTGGCTGGAAGCCGTCCTGGGATTCTGTGTCGGGTGCTGGATGTATTCTCTTCTGTTCAAG
>JARFQV010000193.1 GCA_029287615.1 Pseudomonadota bacterium
AACGCTACCTGGAAAATTTCGATAACATCTGGAGCCTGCAGTCCTACCTGCTGTCCGAGGCTGACCGCTACAACATTCCGATTATCGATAATGACATGAGAGGAAAGGTTATCCGCGAGATTATGCGGGTTACCATCGAAAAACTCGCACAGGACTTCTCTGCCACACCGAAAGAAGTCTTTGGCTGAGCCACACATGCCTGCCGTTTACAACACAGGCAAAGAAAGATAGAGCGCATATCATGCAGCTAAACAACAAGGGACTGCTTATCGTTCTCGATGGTCTGGGTGATCACGCCATCGCTGCCTTCGGTGGTCAGACACCGCTGGAGGCTGCAAACACGCCGTGGCTGGACAACCAGGCTCGCGATGGCATCTGTGGCCTCGTTGACCCGCTGATCCCCGGCATGCCGGTGGATACCCATACCGGTACCGGTGCACTGCTTGGCTCATCACCACGCGATCTCTATCACCTCTCCCGCGGACCAGTGGAGGCCGCGGGGACAGGGATATCAATCAGGCCGGGCAATGTTGCCCTGCGCTGCAATTTCGCGACCCTCGATGCAGACGGGGCCAGGATCCTCGATCGTCGCGCGGGCAGGATACAGGACGGCACCGGGGAACTCGCCCTTGCCCTGAATGACATCCAGATCGAGCAGGAGATCACGGCAACACTGAATGCGGCCACCCAGCACCGTGCCGTCCTGGTGTTGTCGGGACCCGGGTTGTCCGCCGATATCAGTGATACCGACCCCGGGACCGGACATCTGCCAGCCCGATTACGGACCAGCCAGCCGTTAAGAAACAACGACGAGGAGGCAACCAGGACGGCACATGCCCTGAACCGTTTTATCGGCGTGGCCTTCGATCGCCTGTCCGATCATCCGGTCAACCGCCGGCGAATCGCGAAGAATCAGCTGCCGGCCAATGGCATCATTACCCGGGGAGCGGGTATGAGCCACCGCATCGAGAACCTGATTCGGCATATCGGCCTGAAGACAGCCGTTATCTCCGGAGAGAGAACCGTACTGGGCCTGGCCAGGCTGTTGAACTTCAGCGCCATCAGTGACCCGCGCTTCACATCATTACCCGATACAAACCTGGAAGCGAAGCTCGGAGCCGCCAGGGATGCAATGAAGAATCATGACCTGGTCATGCTGCACATCAAGGGTACCGATATCTGCTCGCATGACCTGGATCCGGAGGGGAAAAAGGAATTCATCGAGCGAATCGACCGGAGTTTGCAATCGCTGGTCTCAGACGAACTGGTAATCGGCGTCAGCGCTGATCATTCCACCGATTCCAACACTGGCAGCCATTGTGGTGACCCGGTACCCACCCTGCTCAATGCCCCGCTTGGCCGCAAGGATTCCTGCACCCGCTTTGGAGAATCCTCCTGTATGAACGGTGGCCTGGGACGAATCAGCGCTACCGCCTTTATCACCAGCATGCTGGATGCCATGGGTGCCCTGCAGAACTACCGCCCGGCAGACCGCAGGTTCTTCCGCACCAGATAGGATGGATCGATTCACGACGAAGGTTCCGTATTCCCCGCGCTATTATGGCTTCCTGTTCTTCCACAGATACGGCGGTTATTCGTTTTAGCCACTTTCCCGGTGTATCCGCGTCAATCCTGCCTGATGCTTGCCCGTGCATCCTGTTTCATGGATTACCGGTAGGCTCACCAGTTATGCCATAATCCACCGCCATGGGTAAATCAGGTAAAAAAAGTCATACCGGCAAACAGGCCCGCAAAAAAAAGAGCATGGCGGAACTGGCTGACCCTCACCTGCTGTATGAAAAATCAGTCCAGGATGTCGCAACCGAATTCGAGTTCGTCGACAAGGCCTTTCAGCGCCTGCGCGGCAGAAAGGCGTATCTGTTGCGGGAAGATTTCTGTGGCACCGCCAACATGTGCTGTGAATGGGTTCGGCGCCGGGCCAAAAACACCGCCATTGGTGTCGACATCGATCCGAAAGTGATGGACTGGGGACGCGCACACAATCTGAGCCAGCTCAAACCGGCCGCCCGCAAGCGAGTCACGCTGCTCAGGGGGGATGTGCGCCGGGTCAGGACCGAACCGGTGGATATCGTGCTCGCCATGAACTTCAGTTATCAGCTGTTCAAGAAACGGGATCAACTGATTGCCTATTTCGGTTCGGTACGCAAGGACCTGAAAAAAGATGGCGTTCTTTTCCTGGATGCCTTTGGTGGCCATGATGCCTATCGCGACCTGAAAGAAAAGCGGAAAAACAAGCGATTCACCTACATCTGGGAACAGACCGGCTATAACCCGATAACTGCCGACATTATCTGTCATATCCATTTCAGGTTCCCTGATGGTTCCAGGATCAACAAGGCATTCAGCTATGACTGGCGTCTCTGGACACTGCCGGAACTGCGGGAAATACTGCAGGAGGCGGGATTCAGGCGGGTAACGGTGCACTGGGAGGGAACCGATGAAAAGACAGGGGAAGGTAACGGAGTCTACTCACCGGCAACCGTGGGTGATGCCGATCCGGGCTGGGTCTGTTTCCTCAGCGCGGAGAAATAATCAAACCCTTTACAATTGTCGAGGCCGATGAAATGTCAAAGCTGTGAATCTATATCATTGCACACCCGCTGGGAGCGATTATCGGATGGTTTCTATGCGGCCTGATTCCCAATCGTTATGCAAGAGTATTCATGCGCTCGGGTGTACTCGCCGTCGCACTGACACCCACCGTCATGACCACGGCCAGCGGCAAGGAAATCCCGATATCTGCTGTCTCCTCCCTGTTCTACGACGTCATCACCGAACCACGCGCAGAGATTATCATCCCGATCGTCTGGGCTACCCTGTTCCTTGCGGGAATTGTGATTGAGCTGGCCAGAAAAGAGTAGCCGGCGATTACAGCCAGATCATCCGCCCGCACTCGAAGCGGTTGTTCAGACAGGGATGCCAGGGATAAACCCGTACCCTGAAATACTGGAGACCACCGACGACGGTACCTGCCTCCGGCTGGAAAAGATCGCAATGATACATTGCATCACCGGCATCATTCTGACCGACCAGCTTCAGGGGGTTGCTCGTGACTGACTCGGGACCCTGCATCGCATCCTCGCTGTCCTGTATGCATTCGACAATGATGTCTTCCGGTACCAGACCATTCAGGTGCACGCTGACATCGAGGGAAAGGGTCTGTCCGAACTCGATAGAATCGGGTGCCGGTGACGCCAGCTGGCAGCGCACATTCGGCCAGGCGCTGGCCACCTTTTTTTTCCAGGCGGCCAGTTCTCTCGCACCACTGGCGTCCTCCTGAGACATGCGCCTGCCAAGGCGCGCAGCGGGTCCGTAGGCATCCCGTACATAATCCATCGCCATGCGGATGGAATTGAAGCGGGGCAGGATGGTCTTCATGGAGGCCTTGGCCATTCTCACCCAGGCCTCCTGCTCCCCATTGGCATTGCGGCTGAAATAGGTCGGGATCACCTGGTATTCCAGGATATTCATCAGTTCAACCGCCTCCTGCTGTTCACGCAGGGATGGCTCGACATCCGGATGGGGCGTGATCGCCCAGCCGTTGTTGCCATCAAAGGCCTCTGCCCACCAGCCATCCAGCACACTGAGATTCAGCGCACCATTGATGGCCGCCTTCATCCCGGAGGTACCACAGGCCTCCATGGGATATTCGGGACTGTTCAGCCACACATCCACCCCGGGGGTCAACTCGCGCGCCATGGACAGGTTGTAGTCCTCCAGCAGAAGGATACGCCCCAGGAATTCAGGACGCATGGTGATTTCATAGATCTTTTTCAGCAACTGCTGTCCCGGTATGTCGTTCGGGTGTGCCTTGCCGGCAAACAGGAACAGGACTGGATGTTCCGGATCATTGACAAGACGCGCCAGCCGCTCCAGGTCTGTAAACAGCAGGGTCGCCCGCTTGTAGGTCGCGAAACGGCGTGCAAACCCGATCACCAGAATATCGGTCCTGGACGGGTTCAGATAGCTGGTCAGCTGTTCGGTGATCGACCGGGTACAGTTGCTGCGCCGGAATTGTATGGTGGCCCGATTGCGCGCGTCTTCCAGCATCGCCCCCTTGAGAAGCTGACGCACGCTGAGAAAAACGTGGTCGGGAATTTTATCGATGAAATCGTTCCAGAACTCCGTATCGGTAAGCTTGGCGCGCCATCCACCACCCATGTACATGTCAAACAGGGACACCCAGGACAGGCCGAGGAAGGTATCCACATCGACCCCATTGGTAATGGCCCGGATCGGACTCTCCCCTACCGGCACCTCGGGCCAGATATAGGATTCCATTTCAGCAGTAACCCGGCCGTGGATACTGCTCACCCCGTTGCGGAAACTGGACCCGCGCATTGCCAGCGAAGTCATACAGAAGCCACTCGGATTACGCGGGTTGCTGCCCAGGGCGAGAAGCCAGGCATCATCGACACCCAGTGCCGAGATCATTGTGCGTAAATACTCCAGCACCTGATGATTCCCGAATACATCATGCCCCGCCGGGACCGGGGTATGGGTGGTAAATACCGTATTGGCCGCTGTCAGTTCGAAGGCACTGTCAATATCCATGCCCTGGTTCACAGACTCGAGCGTGCGTTCGAGGATCAGAAAGGCCGCATGCCCCTCGTTGATATGCCAGACGGTTGGGGCCAGCCCCAGAGCCCGCAGGGCGCGCACACCACCGATGCCCAGCACGATCTCCTGCTCCAGGCGCATTACACTGTCGCCACCATAGAGCTGGGCGGTTATGGCGCGGTCACTCGGAGTGTTGACGGCCACATCGCTGTCCAGCAGATAAAGCCGGATCTGGCCAACCCTGGCCTCCCATACTTTCAGCTCTACCTCCCGATCGGCGATCGTGACCCGAACGGCCAGCTCATTGCCATTGCCGTCGAGCGCCGGGGTCACCGGCAGGTCGGCCGAGTCGGTTTCGGGATACTTCGCATCCTGTTCGCCATCACACAGGATATGCTGGGTAAAATAACCCTGACGATACAGAAGCCCGATACCGGTAAAAGGCATCCACAGGTTGCTCATCGCCTTGCAGTAGTCGCCGGCGAGAATACCCAGCCCCCCCGCATAGAGGGGAACGCTCTCATGGAAGCCGAATTCGGCGGAGAAATAGGCCACCAGGTCCGCATCCGGATCGAGATACGGGTCGGTGCGACTGACCGGCCTTTCCTCCATATAGGTGTCATACACGGAAAGGACACGGCGATATTCGGCCAGAAGGATCGGGTCATGAGCGGCCGCATCCAGGCGATGCTGGCTGACCCGACGCAGAAAGATCTTGGGATTATGCCCGGAAGCCTCCCATGCGTCCTCGTCGAGATGACGGAAAAGACGTCTTACCCCGCGGCTCCAGCTGTAGTAAAGGTCATTGACCAGCACCTCCAGACGGGAGAGCCGTTCGGGTATCCTGGGTTGTATCTCGACACTGAAACGGGTTCCGTTCATTGCTGTCCCACAAGCCCCCTTGTCCAGGGATCGAAAATCCCCTGCCTCACTACGGTAATTGTACGGGTTTGTCCCGTCTACCGAACCTGTCTCTGCCAGGCACGCGGCTGGATATTATGGGCATGCCGACTCGCAAGCAGTATGATCTCTTCCATAGCGGCCGGCTCGAAGCGGTCCGAGTCGATAATCAGGTCATATTGCCTAGGCTCATCCAGATTGCGGTGATAGAGCTTGTCTATAAAATCCGCACGGGCCTTGTCCATGTCGTTCACCCTCTTCCTGGCCGCTTCCATATCCAGATTTTCACTCGCCGCCACCCTCTCCGCGCATACCTCCACGGAACCGACGATACGGATCCGGAAGGCACCGTACTTCTCCAGCACCAGGTGGGCGCCACGCCCGACGATAACCCCGCCCGTGCGGCTGATTCCAAGCAGAATATTGACCAGATTACGGGTATAGGCAGCGCGTGGATCACCAACCCCGGGCAGTATGGCGTAGAGCCACGCGTTTTTCATACCCTCCACGCTCTCGTCCAGGCGTTCCAGCAGATGCCGGTCCATATGCGACTCGTCGGCTATGGCATCGATCAGTTCCTTGTCGTAATAATCGACTCCCAGATCTTTCGCCAGTCTGCGTCCTACATCTTCAGCTGCCGCGCCATAGTCACGGCAGATTGTAACCAGTGCCGGCGGTCTTGATACGGTACGCTTTTTCTCATGCTGACTGACCGTCAGTTCTGCCTGTACCAGGTTTCGAATCAGTTTGAACGGGTCCTCGGCCATCGGCCCTAGACTTCCGTATGCATCAGGATAAAACCGGTCGGGCATTCATGTGCACAAAGTCCGCACCCCTTGCAGTAATCGTAATCAAAACGGTAATGCGCCCCGTTATCGAGTGTTTCCTCCGTTCGCAATACCGCAGTATCCGGACACAGCGTCCAGCAATTATCGCAAACCAGACAACTGCCGCACGAGAAACACCGCCTGCCCTCATTGATGACCGGCGTCTTGTCGAGCCCCAGTTCTACCTCCTCGAATCCTCCACGCGCCTCAACAGGCAACATCGGCTCTTCCGGGCGTCTGCCCGGTTCGAAATAATTCAGGTTGATCTGTTCAAAGCCGATGGGATCTCCCTTGCTTTCCACTACCTCGTCATTACCAGCCATCCAGGCATGGATGGCCAGTGCACCACGACGACCGTCTCCGATCGCCTCACTCACCGTACCCCGGTCTCCGCGTGCATCACCACCGGTAAAAAAACCGGGATGCTTGGCGAAGCGGCCCATTTCATCAACGGAGAAGAAATTTGCATAATCGAGAAGCGATTCCAGACCATCCGGCTCCACGATCTGCCCGATTGCCGGGATCACCTGCTCGACATGAAGCAGGGATTCCGTTCCCTCGAATGCGACCCGCTTCATACGTCCACTCGCATCCGGTAGTTTTTTCATATGGACCATCTCCACACCAACCACCTGTTCGCCGCGCAGGATCAGGCGCTGTACGCCACGATGCTCGTGCAGGATAACCCCTTCCTCCAGACCCTGATAAATTTCCCTGTCGATGGCGGGCATCGCATCTTCCGGCGGTACTCCGGGCCCGGGTATGGCCTTGTGCGAGATTACGTGTACTTCGGGCACCGCGGCCCGTTTCAGTATCCGCGCCAGATCGATCGCTGTATTGCCCGCGCCGACAATGGCCACACTTTCCCAGGTCGGTATGGAACCCACGTCCATCCATTGCTTCAACAGGTCCAGCCCTACCCGCAGGTCTCGCGGGGTAACCCCGTCGATACTCCACTCCCGGCTACGCTGGGTACCGGGAGCCAGAAATATGGCCTTGTAGTCCGCCTGAAGATCCTGCAGGGAAAAATCACGACCCAGGCGCCGTCCCGGGTGAAAGCTGATCTCGCACTCCAGCAATCGGGCAATTTCCTCATCCAGGATTCGTGCCGGAAGACGATAGGGAGGAATTGCACTTCGTAACAATCCGCCCGCTTCCGACAAGGCCTCGAACAGATGGGTCCGGTATCCAAGCCTTGCCAGGTGATAGGCAGCGGAACACCCCGCCGGTCCGGCACCAACCACGGCAACCGGCGCCCCGTCCGAGGAGAGCGGGCCCACCGGGTAGGTCCAGCCCTCCCGCAGAGCCATGTCACCCAGGTAACGCTCGACGTTATGGATCGCGATCGCCGCATCCAGGTGTCTGCGGTTACAGGAGGTCTCGCAGGGATGGTGACAGACACGACCGGTGATGGCCGGCAATGGATTAACGGCAGTCAGGACCTCCCACGCCTCGCGGTATTCCTCCTCCGCAACCAGCGCCAGATAGGCCTGTGCATCCTCGCCAGCCGGACAGGCGGTGTGGCAGGGAGCGCTGCGGTGCTGATACTCTGGCCTCTGCACCCGCCAGGTACCGGTCTTGAAGGCGAGCGATGAGCCAGGCCAGGCAATTGCGCCCCTGGTTAGCTTGATTGATTCATTCATATATCAATTACTTATAAATCTCATTTAATCTAAAATATAATTTACTGAAGAACGAGGCTGGCGCCTGGCTCGCTACACGATGAAAGCCAGTTCATTCCGTGTGTGCCCATGAATCGGATCACGCCCCTTGCCTCATCATGCAAACCAGCTCCACATCGGCAGACTGTCCCTGTCCATCCCTCAGATCCCAGGTGACAAAAAACTGTGAGGTATCCATCACGCCCACCGTACCCCGCCACGATTGACGGTATCCGCGCCTTCACTGTCCAGGGCATCGGGCTCCCCTCCGCGAAGACCGTAGATATCGATATTGTGATTGGCGATCGCCTGCAGATGCTCCAGTTCCTCGCGCGCCTTTGCCTTGTCCGCGAACAGATGCCGGAACCGGGCCTGCATCCTGAGATAATCCCGGACCGGTTTCGGGTTGCGTATCGGCATGACTCCCGCAACACCACCTCGCTCCAGTTCGATCACCGGAAAGAGTCCGCATTGCACGGCCAGCCTCGCTACTTCTATGCTCAAGGCGCCGTCATGCCCCCAGCCAAGGGGACAGGGTGAATGGATATGCAGGAAAGACGGCCCATTGATCGCCATCGCCCGGCGCACCTTTTTGCGGATATCAGACGGATAGGCAACCGATGCAGTCGCAGCATAGGGAATATGATGGGCAGCCACGATGGAAACAATGTCCTTTTTCAGGTGACGTTTACCCATACGCTCCTGGCCCGGTGGAGAAGTGGTAGTCATGGCCGCATGGGGCGTGGAACTGGATCGCTGGATACCGGTATTCATGTATGCCTCGTTATCGAAACAGACATACAGTACGTTGTGTCCCCTCTCCAGCATCCCGGATAACGCCTGGAAACCGATATCGAAGGTCCCACCATCGCCTCCCAGCGCAATGACCTTGGTGGACTTGCCCTGTGCCTTCATGGCCGATTCCATGCCGGCCGCGATCGCAGCGGCATTTTCGAAAAGGGAATGCATCCAGGGTACCCGCCACGCCGTTTCCGGCCAGGCCGAGGTGAATACCTCGAGGCAGCCGGTGGCATTGGCGAGCATCACATCCGGTCCGGCCGCCTCCGTCACCAGGCGGGCCGCAAGCGCCTCGCCACATCCCAGACAGGCTCGATGTCCTGAGTCCAGTCCGTTGAAGCGGGGCTGCGAACGCCGCAACTCACTGATGGGTATTTCCGTTTGATCGGCCATTGCGGGTATCCTGTCTTGTCTACGCCGGTTGTTTACAAGTAGTACTGCCTGTTGCGTCGGTCGTTACAACAGAAAGGTAAAACCGCAGACCAGGCGCCAGACATCCATTCCGCATCAGCCGGACCTTGCCTGCATTTAATATTTTTATTAATCAGGTATTTTCATCTATTTTATCAAGCTCTACATCAAGTATGGAAAACCCGCTCGGCGCCTCTTCCCGGATCGCCGCGAGGAGACGCGGGTAGATCTCCAGCGGCACATCGCGACCACCCAGACCAACGGCAAAGTTATGTATTCTGGGCGGATCCTGCATACCGGCCAGTGCAGCCCGCACCTCGATACCAATGATGCCACCGGAACCGGGGGACAGGGCACGCTCCATGACCACGAGGTCGGTCAGACCATCACAGGCCTGTTTCAGTGCCGCAACCGGAAAGGGGCGGTAAGAGCGCAGCTTGATCAGACGTGCAGCCGGTTCATCCCTGAATGTCTCCATTGCGGCCGCCAGCGTACCAGTGATGGAGCCGATGGACAGAATCCCGATACGCGCATCCTCCGGACCTTCCAGGCTTACCAAGCCACCGCAGCTCCGACCGGTCAGAATTTCCCAGTCTTCATCTGCGGCAATGATCTCGGTCTCGGCCTGCAACAGCGCCTCATGGTGGGTGTGTCGGGATTCGGTAAAATAATCCGGCGAAACGAGTGTACCGATACTGAGGGGGGAGCCCGGATCGAGTGCCCGCGCGAACTGATAGGGCGGGAGATAGTCATCGACCAGCTGCTGATCCGGTATATCTATCACCTCCAGGGTATGAGTCAAGGTGAATCCATCCATACAGACCATTACCGGCAATTCGGTGCGTTCGGCAATACGGTATGCCTGCACGGTGGAATCGACCGCTTCCTGGTTATCCGCGCAATAGAGCTGTATCCAGCCGGCATCCCGCACGGCCATGGAGTCCTGCTGGTCATTCCATATCGACAGGGGGGCCGACACCGCCCGGTTTGCACAGGTGAGCACCACCGGGACCCGCATACCGGCAATATTGTAGAGTACTTCACTCATCAGCAGGATGCCTTGAGAGGCACTTGCCGTGTAGGCACGCGATCCAGCCGCCGCGGCACCCAGCACTACGGAAGCAGCCGAGAATTCACTCTCTACACTGACGAGCTCGCAGTTCAGCTCTCCGTTTGCTACCAGGCGAGAGATGTTCTCCACAATATGTGTTTGCGGTGTAATGGGATAGGCGGCCACCACCTGCGGGCGGCACAGGGCCACGGTCCTGGCAATGGCCATGGAACCTTCAAGCGCTTGCAGCACGTGCTTCCTCCCGCCATGCATTTTCCTGAACCAGACTGGCGGCCTCGTTGACCAGACGGGTATTGCGCTCCAGGATATCACCATGAAAACGCGCCCCAAGGGCCTTCAACAACGATTCCTGCGGTAAAAGTCCAGTGAGTGCAAGAAAGGCCGAGAGCAGCGCCGTATTGGGTACCGGGCGTCCGAGAATTTCCGTTGCCAGCGAGGTTGCGGGTAATGCAACCACGGCCTGTCCAAGCCGATCGCTGAGGTCTGCCGCGGAGATTGTTGAATTGACCAGAATGCCGCCACCGTGTGAAAGCCCATCGGTCACCCCCGGAATGTGCAAAAGGGCCTGATCCTGGATAATCAGGAAACCGGGATTCAGCACCTGACAGCGATGACGAATCGGATCGGAATCCATGCGAACAAAGGCCGTTACCGGCGCACCCCGTCTCTCGGCTCCAAAACTGGGGAATGCCTGGGCAAAGCGCCCTTCCTCGAATGCAGCGGTCGCCAGCAGATAGGCAGCAACCACGTTGCCCTGTCCACCACGTCCATGAATCCTTATTTCAATCATACGGGAGTCCATGCGACACCAGGTTGTACGAAAACCGGAGTCATGGCCGCCCGTGCAACCGGGCTGCACCATCGACAGACATAGCCGCACCGAATCCGGAACGGCGGGATCAATTTCGTGGCGCCGGGGACCTCGTACACTTCGTGTTCCCTGTTGGTTATCAATCGAGTCACTGTAAGGATCATACTATTGTACCGGCCTGTTGTATCGGCGCCTTGCCGCGTTTCTCGACCGTCCGGCGGTTGTACCCGGCAGGGTTGCTGTTACGGTCTGCCGCACCGCATGCCCCCCAGCTGCAAGGTCTTGAATCCAGATGACCGATTTATCAAATCCAGTCGGCCCGGGCGGTGCCGGCAACCATGTCCACCGGCTACAGACCAGTGCGCTTGCCGGGCCCGGACACCCCGTACTGTTCTTCCATCTCCAGTACGATCTGTGTCATGTTCAACACGCTGTCCGGATTCAGGGAAATCGAGTCGATACCCTGCTGGACGAGCCATCGAGTGATCTCGGGAAAATCCGAGGGGGCCTGCCCGCAGATCCCCGCATATTTCCCCTTCTGCCGGCACGCACGGATCGCCATTCCCATCAGTTCGAGCACCGCCGGATTGCGTTCATCATAACCGGTCAGGATACCGGAGTCCCGGTCCACGCCCAGGGCAAGCTGGGTAAGGTCGTTCGAACCGATAGAGAAACCATCACAGTGCTCCAGAAAGCTATCTGCCAGCACGGCATTGGCGGGTATTTCGCACATGAGCTTGATCTTGAGACCGTCTTCACCCCGGCGCAGCCCCTTGTCCGCCATCAACTGCAGTACCTGTAGTTCTTCCTCCACAGTACGCACGAAAGGGACCATCAGTTCCAGATTGACCAGTCCCATTTCGCCGCGCACCTTTTTCATCGCCTCGCATTCCATACCGAAGCACTCGGCGAACTGTTCCGAGTAATAACGCGAGGCACCCCGGAATCCGATCATCGGATTTTCCTCACCGGGCTCGAAACCCTCCCCTCCCAGCAAGGCGGCATATTCATTCGATTTGAAGTCGCTCATGCGAACAATGACCGGCTTCGGATAGAATGCCGCCGCGATGGTACCCACCCCCTCGGCAAGCTTCTCGATATAATACGCCCGCGGTCCGGGATACCCGGCAACCCTTGCATTGATGGCATCGCGGACACCGTCATCGACATGGTCCGGTTCAAGCAGTGCCCTGGGATGAATACCGATGGTGCTGTTGATGATGAATTCGAGTCGGGCCAGGCCTACACCATCATTGGGCAGGGCGGAGAATTCCAGTGCCTGATCCGGATTGCCGACAATCAGCATGATATCGGTATGCGGTTTCTCCAGCCCTGCCAGATCCACACGCGCTGTCTTGTAGGGAAGCTTTCCCTCATATACGTAACCAATATCACCTTCCACACAGGAGACGGTCACTTCCTGCCCGTCATTTACACCATGAGTGGCATCCCCCGTGCCCACGACAGCCGGTATACCCAGTTCACGGGCCACGATGGCGGCGTGGCAGACCCGCCCCCCCCGGTTGGTAACGATTGCACTGGCGATCTTCA
The DNA here is from genome assembly GCA_029287615.1 of Pseudomonadota bacterium. Classification (GTDB taxonomy): domain Bacteria; phylum Pseudomonadota; class Gammaproteobacteria; order UBA9214; family UBA9214; genus JARFQV01. The sequence continues at coordinate 12,613 of JARFQV010000193.1, forward strand.
TCACCGGCTCCCAGTCCGG
>JARFQV010000242.1 GCA_029287615.1 Pseudomonadota bacterium
TCGACTGCGCCAATGTACAGGGTGAAAGTTCCCTGGTTCGCGCTGTGTTGCGCATTGGCGGAAGCACGCTGAACACGAAATCCGAGTAGCAGCGTGTTAACCAGCGCGATGCCGCCTCCGTACAAGGCAGCCTGGCCTGTATCCGAGTCGACGAACCAGGCCCCTAGCGCCGCCACGAACAGAACCAAAAATACCTGTATGGTCAATATCTTGCGCATCACTAAACCATCCCGTTTGACAGATCGGGCCGGCAGTCAGGTGAACACATACACCAGGCCCGGGTTGGCAGGCGCAAGCAATCGAGTTTCTGATTCGGATTTCGAGGCAGAAAAACCAACCCGAGAGCGCGCGAAGTATAAAGTCTCTAACCAGGTGGGTCAATGATATAAAGGATAAGGTGGTACTACCTGCTCCGGGAGAGGCAAATCTTGTGGCAGATCCGGAGTAGACCGATGGAGCCGGTCTGAAGACATACAGTCCATCGGAAAAAACAAAGGCGGCTAGTGGCTTATCCTATCCGGTCGAGAATACCATCCAGTTCGTCAAGGCTGTTGTAGCGCACTTCCAGCTTACCCTTGCCGCCGCGACTGTGGTGGATGACCACACTGGCACCCAACCGGTCTGCCAGTCGGTTTTCCAGTCGCATTACGTCCGGATCCTTGCCTTTGTCCTGTACACTACCCGCCGGACTGCGCTGACCCGCCTGGAGCTTCTGTACCATCTTTTCAGTGGCCCTGACCGTGAGTCCATTGCTCACGACCCGCTGCGCTGCCTCGATCTGCATCCTGCCTCGCAGTGCCAGCAACGCCCTGGCATGTCCCATTTCGATTTCACCACGCTCCACCATGTGCTTGACATCAGCTTCAAGCTCGAGGAGACGCAACAGATTACTGACAGCGGCACGTGATCTGCCAACGGCCTCTGCTGCCTGCCCATGCGTCATCTCGAATTCCTCAATCAGTCTTTTCAGCGCCTGCGCCTCTTCCAGCGGATTCAGATTTTCACGCTGAATGTTTTCGATCAGGGCCATGGCAATGGCAGCCCGGTCGGATACATCCCGAATAACAGCGGGAATTACATGTAATTCAGCCAGTTGTGCTGCACGCCACCGGCGTTCGCCAGCAATGATCTCATAGCGACCCGCTTCGATGCTGCGCACCACGATGGGTTGTACGACCCCCTGCGCCCTGATCGAGTCCGCAAGATCCTGCAAAGACTCCTGGTGCATATCCACACGTGGCTGGTATTTACCGCGCTGAATGATATCGACCGGTAACTGGCATAACTCTCCGTCCCGGTTTTCCTTGTTGTTGGTGACCGGGAGGCTCGCTACGTTGTGATCCGCCACATCAACCGCTGGTGCACTGCGTGCAGGCCCCAGCAGTGCATCCAGACCACGGCCCAATCCGCGCTTTTTCGTTACCATGAGTTCGCTGTATTCCAGGTGAGGGTGTTTATCCTGACGCCATTCCCGATCAGGCTTCTGTTTGTTCGGCTATCTGTTGTGCTTCGGCCTTCCCGGCATTCATCGCTTCTTCCTCGCGCCGAATGATTTCACCCGCCATTGCCAGATAGGCACGTGCACCACGCGAACCCTTATCATAGCGCAGTACCGGCAGGCCATGACTCGGTGCCTCCGCCAGTCGAACATTGCGAGGGATTATGGTCCTGTACACCTTGCTGCCAAAGTGCTCCATCAGCTGCATGGAGACGTCACCGGAGAGATTGTTGCGCGCATCATACATGGTACGCAACAGCCCCTCGATTTCCAGATCCGGATTCACCGCAACACGAACCTGTTCAACCGTGTCTATCAATGCGGATAATCCCTCCAGTGCATAATATTCACACTGAATCGGGATCAACACTCCATCTGCGGCTGCCAGGGCGTTTATGGTGAGCATATTCAGCGAGGGAGGGCAATCAATCAGAATGAAATCAAAGTCGTTTCGTACAGAGGCAAGCGCCATCCCCAGCCGGTTCTCACGATCCTCTTCCGGCATTAATTCCACTTCCGCGGCAGTCAGGTCACTGTTGCCCGGCAACAGGTGATAGCCGGCATCCTCGGCATACAGCATCACCTCCGTGATGTCCGCATGCCCCGTCAGCACCTCGTAGCCGCTATGCTCGAGATCATGCTTGTTGCAACCACTGCCCATGGTGGCATTACCCTGCGCATCCAGGTCGACCAGTAAAATCCGCCGGCCTGTTTCGGACAGGGACGCGGCAAGATTGACACTGGTCGTTGTCTTGCCTACTCCACCTTTCTGGTTGGTGATCGCCAGTATCTTCGACATAGTGACTTGTCCGTTCGTTAGGCTTGTGCAGTACCCGTTTGCCGGACCGCTACATCCGGGGTGCGCAACACCACAAGATGACGTACTGCATCGAGACCGGGTACATCGAGAGATACCACCTCTTCCACTACCGAGTGATCTTTCAGGGCCTCGATTTCAGCCACCGGATAAACCCCTTTCATCGCCAGCACATGCCCTGGTGTTGGACACAAATGCGCGGCTGGCGCACACAGATCCTGCAGGGCAGAAAATGCCCGGCAAACAACGGTATCGAAGCGCATCTCCGGTCGGTAATCCTCCACCCTCACATGCTCGACGACAATGTTATTCACGCCGAGTTCGGCGACTGCCTGGCGGACGAATCGCAATTTCTTGTTACTGCTATCCAGTAGAACAAAGCTTTTCCGGGGACAGGCAATCGCAAGCGGAATCCCCGGAAGGCCTGCCCCCGTACCGACATCCAGTATCCGGCTGCCCTGCAGGTATGGCACCACAGCAAGACTGTCGAGTATATGCCGGATCACGATATCCTCCGCCTTGCGAACGGAAGTCAGATTGTAGACCCGGTTCCATTTCGACAACAGACCAACAAATGCAAGAAGCTTCTCCGATGTTCCCGCATCCACTGCAATGCCCAGATCATCGATTCCCTGCCGCAACAACTCTTCAGGCATGTTCATGACAAGATATTCCCTCCCCCGCAATCGGAACAATCCATATTCCCCGGTCATCTACCGGGCACCCTTCATGCTGTCTTCCGTTTAGCAGCCCCGCTTCTTTTCAGATAAATCAGCAACCGCGATATTGCAGCAGGCGTTATCCCCGGAATGCGCCCCGCCTGCCCGATATTTTCTGGTCGGGTTTCCTGTAACTTCTGCCGAACCTCCGAAGACAGACCCGATATATCATTGTAATCCAAATTCGCCGGTAATGTTTGATCCTGGTGCCGGTGTATGCGGTCGATCTCATCTTCCTGTCGGGTAATATATCCGGCATACCGCGCCTGAATCTCGATTTGTTCGGATATTCGATCATCATCGACACCGGGCCCCAGTCCATCGATCGTCATAAGGGATGAATATCCTACCCCCGGCCGCTTTAGCAGATCCAGAACCCGCTGTTCCCGTAGCAGAGGCTTCTTGAGCAGCATGGATATGGCATCGGCTTCGGGTGAACCCGGTCTGACCCATAAATCATGCAAACGAGACCGTTCCTTTTCAATACCATCGCGCCTGGACATGAATGCCTGCCAGCGCTGATCGCCAACGAGCCCCATCTCACGTCCGACGGGCGTCAAACGCAAGTCAGCATTGTCCTCCCTCAGCAACAGGCGGTATTCAGCACGACTGGTAAACATACGGTAAGGTTCCCGGGTGCCCCGGGTTACGAGATCATCAATCAGGACACCAATATAGGCCTCGTTCCGCCGTGGCGACCAGGGTGGCTGCTGCTTCACCTGGCACGCAGCATTCAATCCGGCAATCAAACCCTGTGCAGCCGCCTCTTCGTAACCGGTGGTACCATTGATCTGCCCGGCAAAAAACAAACCGGAAATAAACCCGGTTTCCAGTGTGTTCTTGAGGTCACGAGGATCAAAATAGTCATATTCGATTGCATAACCCGGACGTGTGATAGCCGCCCGTTCGAAACCTTCAATCGAGCGTACAAATGCCAGCTGGGATTCATACGGCAGACTGGTGGATATACCGTTCGGATAGACCTCATGCGTACCAAGACCCTCCGGCTCGACGAAAATCTGGTGTGATTCACGTTCCGCAAAGCGTACCACCTTGTCTTCGATAGAAGGACAGTACCGGGGCCCGACGCCTTCAATGACACCGCTATACAAGGGGGATTCGGACAGTGCTGCCTCTATAATCTCGTGTGTCCTGCTATTGGTCGCAGTGATATGGCAGGGCATCTGGCGCGGATGCTCTCCGGGATCTCCGATAAAGGAAACCACCGGGACCGGATCATCTCCATGCTGCACCTCCAGCTTGTCGAAGTCGACCGTCCTGCCATCCAGTCTCGGAGGGGTACCCGTTTTCAGCCTGTCCACACGAAATGGCAGATCACGCAAACGGCAAGCCAGTCTGTTGGATGGCGGATCACCGGCCCGTCCGGCGGAATAGCTGGACGTTCCGATGTGGACCTTGCCCCCAAGAAAGGTTCCAACCGTCAGGATCACGCACTGTGCAAAAAACCGCAGACCCATCTCGGTCACGACACCGCGAATCCGTTCCGCCTCCACGATCAGGTCATCCACCGACTGCTGAAAGAGTGACAGATTATCCTGTTGCTCCAGGGTGGAGCGTATCATCTGCCGGTACAGTACCCGGTCCGCCTGCACCCGGGTTGCCCGCACGGCGGGACCCTTGCTGGCATTCAGGATTCGAAACTGTATTCCGGCTCGATCCGCCGCCCTGGCCATCAGTCCATCCAGGGCATCGATTTCCCTGACCAGATGACTTTTACCAATACCACCGATGGCAGGATTGCAGCTCATCTGACCCAGAGTCTCCATATTCTGCGTCAAAAGAAGAGTACGCACCCCCATACGCGCAGCAGCCAGGGCCGCCTCTGTACCGGCGTGTCCACCACCCACTACGATGACATCAAATTGAAAAGATTTGTCCATTTTCTCTGGTACTGAATACGGCGCAGGCATTGTACGCCCACCGGCTCGGCCTGAACAATGACCACGGCATAGGCAAATAATGAGCACCTCACTCAGATAATACGGTTGCAACAACCCCGTTGCAGTTGCAACACAAGCCATGCAGCACGCACAACCGCGCAACAGATTAATTCATAATAAAAAATAGTGACTTAAGAAAGCACTCCCTGTACAGGCAAACGAATCCTTACATAATCTGTCACGGACACCCTGCCACTGTACGTGTTGCATTTCATGGCGGAACCACACACTCAAAAATGCAACAGGTGCAACAAACCAGGACAGCCGGGCTCATTCAGAGTCCCGATCGGTACGCTGTCGCCACTGCTCCAGAATGCCACCCGCCTGCCTGACTCGCTCCTCATAACTACTCATCCAGTCCTCCAGATACGCTGGATCCTCCCTGACTAACTGAATGGCACTCATTGCATACTGAAGGGTTTCCTCAAGCAGTCTCTCCAGCTGGGGAACATACTTGGTGGACAAACGGACCCTGCCCCTCAGTATACCGGTCCACAACTGTGGACTTGTTCCCAGCACCTTGCTAATCGCAGTCGCCGAGATTTGTAATTCGACCAATGCTGTTAACAGGGGGTGCATCGGATATTTTGCACCACGACCCAAACCTCGCATCACATCTGCTGCAATGGGGTTGTCCGAAAACAAAAGGTACTGTTGCATAGTCAGGGCATACCGTTAATTTACATATGTAAAAGTATAATTTTAATTTTGCAATAATGCACCATGATCTGATAAACTAATTATATGAATATACTCACCTTCACGGAGGCCGCTCGCGCGGCCGGTGTTGCAAGAAGTACCCTGTATCGCCGCGTCAAGGCAGGCCGGATGCGAAGTGTGAAAAGGCCGGATGGCAGTATCGGTATCAACGCCAACGAACTAATGCGTGCCTATCCGTTTATCAAGGAATCCTTTGACCTGGCGAAAGATCAGGCCAGCGCAGAGAATTCTCCCACAACCGGGCATATCATTGAGGAAATCAGAGAGACCGCCAGTAAATCACCGGAAGACAAATCAGTCTCATTGCGCGGCATAACAATCAAGAGTGAAGCCAGTCTGGCTGATACTGTCGAGAACCGGTCAAAAGACGATGCCCCCGACATGAGAATGCGGATTGACGAGCTGGAACGCCAACTTGAACAGGAGTTGAACGCAGCCACATGGCGTGAAAACAGACTACTCGAGCTGGTAAGTGAACAAAAGTTGGCCGATGACTGGTGTCGCCGGGCAGCAAATCTCCAGTTCGCGATCAGACGGGGTAGCAAACGATTGTTTGAATTCTGGCGCTCCTCATTACCTGGCAGGGCTATCCATGGTTTTCTGAATGCCTGGCGGAAAGCACTGAACCAGGCCAGAAACTAGCGGGCCTGTTACTATACAGAGCGGGGAGGGCGCAGGCATTCCCGTTCAGCCTCAGCCCACTCTTCCTCAAATCCACACCATCGCGGTAACCAGTTGACATCAAGCAAGCGCCCTGATCCCAGCCCATAAAATCGAGAGTTGCTGGCGATACATATGCCCGATCGAAGCCGGATTGGATTGTCTCAGGACCAGAGGTACCCCATAGAATATCGATATCAGGGAAACCATGACCGTCGGCAGCAGGGTATTCTCGGGCAATTCGCCCAATTGAACTGCCTGCTGGATATTCGGAACAAGGATCGTCTCCAAACCACCCGCTGGAATCGTGGCAATGTCCTCCAGTTCCGGGTAGGCAATCAAACGTTCTGCAATTGTTATCTCGGAGTGATTCGGCTTGTCTCTGCTTCGAGCCTGTTGTGAAATCAATTCCCCCATCAAACCCGGTTGAGCACTTGCCTTGTCAGCCGCTCGACCAAACACCGCGTCAATGACTCCAAGACCCGGTTTTGTTTCCGCAGCCCTGGCCCCGTACCAGTTCATTTCTATTGACCACA
>JARFQV010000092.1 GCA_029287615.1 Pseudomonadota bacterium
CTGAGCACTACCCGCGTGCCGGCACTGTAGCCGATGATGTGGATACGCTCTGCCTCTGTGTGTTCGGCCAGAAACTGCAGCAACCAGCGGAAGTAGCGGGACGTGTACTCGGTGGTTTCCAGATCCTTGGCATAGGCGAAGACGCTCGGCGTGGAGGGCCAGGAATAGGCGATCATCACACCTTCATAACCCAGGAAGTGCCACAATTCAGTACTGACCAGGATCGGGTTGTCGAAGCGCACCTTGTAGCCATGCACGTAGATATAGATGTCCTTCACCTGGGCATTAGCGAGCTGTGCATTGACATCATCGGCAAAGGCCTGGTCACCCCAGACGCTGTCATCCCCGACATCAAGCGGATCGAAATCGCTGTAGCTGGCCCGCAGCAGCCCGATTTCATCGACGTGGTCCACCTGCAGCGGATACCTGCCGGGGCGGTTTTTCAACAGTGAGATGCGGCGTGCCTCTTCCCATGTATAGTTGCCATTGCCGAGCAGGATAGAGGCCTTGCCCAGCCGCAGCACGTGGCCCCGCTCGTGCTGGTAGAAGGGCGCCTCGCCGCTATCGGACGCGGGCGCACGGTGCGTTGCATAGAAGATTCTCAGGTCCTCATCGAGATCGATGCGGCTGCTGTCTATGAAGGGATCGAACTCGCCTTCCCTGTACATCCCCGGCGCCTGCATCATCTCGATCGTAAAATTCTTGTTATCGGCGCAGCCGACCAGCAGCAGGAGAGCCAGGAAAAGCCATCTGTTATTTACGGTGATCACCGTAGCAATCGTGTATTTTTCCGGAAAGCTCGGTTGCTCTTGATCATTTTAAATAGTATCAGAACCATTGGCTTTTGAGCCGATTTATAAACGCACGTCCAGTGCAGGGTACGGTTCGCCATTGAAGCGGATTGATGGCCAAGCACATAAGCCAAATAACAAGTCCACTTTCGAGAGTAAAGCCGCCTTTCACAACTATTTTGTAATTGTGTATTTTGGCCGTAGCTCATTTAGTAGCGAGATTTCTCCTATCGAGACTTGAGTTTTCGATCTGCCAGATCTGGCTATCAGGGCTCGTATTCTGTTTGAAATCAATCATGTTCACACCAGCCTCACGAACATTATCACCACATCAACATATTGTCTATCCGAATGGGCTATCTCTCAGTGAAGAACTGTTTCAGGCGACGAACCAATCGTTTCATCAGCCGTCTCTCTCCCCTCTCCCACAGAGAGACTGATCCGGAGTCAACACCGATCTCCCGCGCCAAGCCCCGGTAGCTCAGACCACGGTGGGTACGATGTAACCTGATTCGGTCACCCAGCGAAGCTGCTCGCTAGAAAACTCGACAAGCAGTGATCGGGGACAGAGCCAAAATTCCTTCGGTTCTTATCGAATCTGACAGGCTCAAATCTGCACTCATTGTATTATGCTCCTCATCATTCATTTCAGTAAGTAACGCAATCATGGATTAGGAGATCTGTGATGTCGTGACATGCACGCCTGGCTGTTCCAGGCATACCTTGATGCATCACACAGCGTAGCAATAACAGATCTGTCTCTTTCTATGCTGAAGCAGAATACCTGCACACTTTTGAGAAGCTTGCATAACAGGTAGATAAACACGGATTCCGGATTCATTCCTGCTGTCTCATAACAAGTCGTTTGCACTTGCCGGTAATACCGGAACTGGCGGTCCGCATCTCGTTGATGATGAGGCACCTCGGGCATCTCTATGTTCTGTCTATCAATCGCAACCACAGGTGCATTGGTACTGTTGCGGGAAGGTCGATTTCAATCCGGTCCTGCGCAAGACAATGCGCTATGTACTGGTGTGTTATCGCTACATTGAGTTAACCAGGTTAATGCAGCCATGGTGACTCATCCGGGTGTATACCGGTGTTCCAGTTATGCAACCATCGCAATACCTGTCACTCGATACAGCAGAAAGCAATAGACGACAAGCCAATTACTAGCTTTTATGAATCGAATGGACATGCCATTGACTGAAGTGTCGTAAGGCAACAATCTGAAATTCTGTCCTGCGGAATGTTCAACTCAAGGAAGAGATAGCAAGGATACTGCAGCGCCGAGCCGCACCTCTCAAGGCAGGTCGGTCAGTGAAAGAAGCTAAATTAATCGTGGTCTGCCCCCAATTATTAGAGTTTCCTTCCCGGATACTCTTCCACCTCGCTGGTGTGAATCTCTCTTCGTTTCAGACCGGCCGGCTACATGAACCGCTGATCAACCATCATCACAACCCACAGAAATATGAGGTCGAGACAGGCAGGTTTCGGCGAGATGCAGCATAAGTGATTGTTAGCAATGTCTTTTTTCCACGAGACAGGATGGGTTTGCTTGATGACGCTGACTGAACACCACATTCAAGTTTACCCGCCGCTTTGTCGATTCTGTCACATGGAATCCAGTCCAGAAGAGGTATTTTTTGCCGGAGGTTCCAGGTCATCGAATTAAGGTTGTGATGGCCGTACAGACAAACGGGTGTGGAGGTGTATTGACTCGACACCACTCAAGTGTCAGGCAATACTTTTCAGGATCACGATTCAATGCAGACGAGATATAAGTTAATAAACGGGCTACATACCGGTATTCCTTGCCGGTATGAACGGATGACGAATATCCTTTGTATAGCCCTGTGGTACCTGCTGGCATGTATATTGTTGACCAGTTGCACGGGTGCCAACAAGGCACCAGTTGAGTCACGACCATGGCCGGCTCCGGAAAAGAAGCAACGGGTCGAGAAAATTCCGGAAAAAAAACCACTGCCTGCCTCCCCAACCCTGCCACCCGTTGCGATTCTGATGAGTGATGACGTACCGGTCTACAGTCGTATTGCCGGTGAACTGGTGACGCTACTTCCGGACAGACCTGAGATTTTCTCCCTGCAGGGCGATCCTGCCGCAAGTGCGCGGGTAGCCGGCAAGCTAGACGAGTCCGGTCGCAGCCATATTGTTGCCATCGGGCCGCTGGCGGCACAGACGGCGAGCAGACTCACCAATCGGCAGATCATTTTCTGCCAGGTATTCAACCACCAAGATAACGGACTGAAAGAAGATCATATGCGCGGTGTGAGTATTCTTCCACCTGCGGAACTGCAATTCAGTGCCTGGAAGTCTCTTGACGCGGAGTTGAGGAAGGTCGGTGTGATTACCGGACCAGGGCATGATGCACTGATTGCCCGGGCACGCAGTGCCGCAGAGAATCATGGGATTGAACTCATACATCGGGTGGTGCATTCCGATAAAGAAATGCTGTACACCTTGAAACGCCTGACACCAGAAATACAGGGTCTGTGGTTGTTACCGGATGATCGTATTCTCAGCCGCAGGGTATTGCGTGAAACCATGGTATACAGTAACAAACACAGCAAGCAGGTTATGGCATTTCACCCGGAATTGCTGCGGCTTGGTGGGCTGATGAGCGTCAGCGGAACCGAATCCGATGTCGCTGAACAGGTCCTTGCGGCGCTGTATGCCTCATCGACCCCTGCTACTTCACCCGCATCCAACCTGTTGCCACTCACCAAAATACATATCGAGCTAAATCCCGTGAGTGCGAAAAAACTGCAGATTCCGGTTACTTCAGGACCCTGGGTCGTCGCTGATGTCCCGTAAGTTGTCTCAGGCATCAGCAGCATCGAATGAACACAAGCTGTTGTCCCGGCTGCGGGCAGTTACCGGGCGTACGCCGAGGTTTCCACTCATACGCACACGCAGCATGATCAATGACATCCTTTTGCTGCAGCTGGTGTTTGCGACCCTGCTGGGAGTACTGGCTATCGCCAGTTTGTGGGGGATTTCAAAGACCGTCCTGGAGGATAACTTGCAGAACTGGGCGCAGGCGTGGATTACGGAACTGGAGGAACTGGGTGCGCCACTCTATAAATCCGAAGATGAAGAGAGGTTTCTCCGTGTCGAAAACTATGTTGCCAATTTCCCTGAAATAGCCCTGGTACGCTATTACACACCGGCAGGAGGAATCCTGTTCACGGTGGATGCCGGTACGCCTTCAGACAGGCCGAATCTTCCTCCGCTCAGCGTGGCAAAGCTGGATAACCTGCGTACCATCACCAATTCCGAAATGCCCTATCTACTCGATGCCTCGCCGGAGCAACACTCGCTGTTCCGGGTAAGTGCACCGGTCTGGATTGAATCCATGAAGCCAGGAGACCTGTTGAACCTGGACCTTGAATCAGCACCTGGGGATCAGGTGGAACTGATCGGTTTCCTGGAACTTGGCCTGGATTTCAGTCACTATCAGGACCGACTCATTACCGGAATAAGTGCCGGTAGCCTGGTGCTCGCAGCAGCGCTGCTGCTGGTATCACTGGTGGGACGGTTTTTCCTGAAGGGCGCACTCAAACCACTCGCCGATCTTGCGACTCCGCTTGCCAGACTCGCCGCCGGAGATACCGAGGTCAATGTGAAGTCCAGCGGGCACAAAGAGATTATGGCCATCAACAATGCCCTGCAAACGACGATTTGCGCGCTGAATGAGCGCGACAGGATGTTACGCCGGCTTGCTGACTATGATTCGTTGACAGGTTTACCGAACCGGCGTTACTTCACCCGGAAGCTGGAGGATGAGATCACATGGATCTCGGAGAACAACAGAAACAGTGCGCTGCTGTTCGTGGACCTTGACCAGTTCAAGTACATCAACGATACACTGGGGCATGCCGCTGGTGACAGGGTACTGGTGCAAGCCGCTGGCTGCCTGCAGGGCACACTTCGTCAAGACGATATAATCGCTCGCTTCGGCGGTGATGAATTCTCGATAATCCTCAAGGATATAGACAAAGAGGATACAATCCAACTGGTAGAAAAACTGGTCAGGACCATGCAGGATCTTCACTTTGTCGAAGATGGCCAGTCACTCAATACGCCATGCAGCATCGGTGTGACAATGATCACCTGCGGACGATATACCCCGGATGAACTGCTTTCACAGGCAGATATGGCATGCCACGAAGCAAAAGCACGGGGGCGCAACCGCTATCGTTTCTACGAGGTATCCGGTCTGGAAAAGAAACGAATGACGGAGGATATAGGCTGGTCCCACAGGATAAAACAGTCATTGAACGATAACACCTTCCTGTTGCAATACCAGCCAATCATAGATCTTGACAGTGGTCGCCCGGTAATGCACGAGGTCTTGCTGCGCATGCGCGGTGAGGAAAATCAAATCATCCCGCCTGCTGCGTATATGCCAGCTGCCAATCGGTTCGGTCTGATGGTGGAAATCGATCATATGGTGATACGCAATGCATTTCAGGCATTGGCTCGCTTCAGGGAAAGCGGTCATGACGTCATCTTCACCCTAAACCTTTCCGGTTATGTCTTTGACGATCCAGGGCTGGTCGGGTTCATACGTGAAAATCTTGAAATCAATCAACTTGACTCCTCTGCGGTAATTCTGGAAATCACCGAGCAGGTGGCAGTAAGGCAACTGGCACAGGCGCGCGGTTTGATCCAGGAACTCATTGCAATCGGTTGCCGCTTTGCCCTGGATGATTTCGGGGCGGGCTTCAGCTCATTCAACTACCTGAAACAACTGCCTGTTGACTTCATCAAAATTGACGGCGGATTTATCAGGAATATGGCCAGCGACCCGGTTGATCAGGCAATGGTGAAATCGATCATCCAGATTGCCAGGGCGGTAGGCAAACAGACGATTGCCGAGTATGTTCAGGACACGGAAACACTGGAAATGTTGCGTGAACTGGGTGTCGACTATGCCCAGGGATTCCATATCGGCGAGCCGGCCGACGACCTGCTGGGCGATCCGTTCACAGTACCCCATAAAGAACCGAAAGAGATCGAGTGGAAGGACTTTCAGGCTGAATATATTCAACTTTGCATTCAGTGGTATCAGCGTGATGCGCGAAGTTACCGACAGCTGGAAGAAATGATGCTGGAGCGGGGTGTCCCTGTGCGGCATTCGACCATCCATCGTTGGGTTCGGAATTATGGTCATGAATCCGCAGATATGGTGAAATCCCTGTCTGATTCCTCCATCCAGGATTACCACTTCGAGGAATCTTTTGTGTGTGTAAAGGAGATTCGCAAGTATTTATATCTTGCCATAGGCCCCGATGGCAATACCCTGGATTTCAAATTTTGCGATGCCCCCGATAGTGAGGCAGCCAAGGAATTATTCCGCAGGCATCTACAGGCAGGTGATGTCACCGGTGACACGGTTGATTACGCCGGCGCCTGGTCGTGATTACCAACTCTGGGTATCAGTCGCAAAGGATATGCTCAACCGGCAATATATAGTAGTAGATTTAGCAATCGCACAACAAACCGTCAGTTACATTCTGTTCATGACGAATGATGGCTCAGTCCTCGGTGAGTGCGATGTAACCTGATTCGATCACCCAGTGTCACTGCCCTCTGGTAGGTGCAATAGCCGAGGCAATCCATGATCGCCGGGCAGTATCAGAC
>JARFQV010000017.1 GCA_029287615.1 Pseudomonadota bacterium
GTAGTCCCGGAAACGGTTGATGATGCTTTCATTGATCCGCAGGCATTCACAAATGAGACCCGTGCGCCGCTCGCAACCGGCCGGCAGGACCGGGCTGGCAAGTGCCGCGAGCAAGGGATCGCGTATCGGTTTGCTGTCACACAGAAAGCCCCGTACCTGTCCCGCGTAATCGGCGATCTGCTCCAGCAGCACCGGTGCGAAATTCACTACCGCCCTCGCCTCGGGTATCGCCTCCAGATGAGCCGCCATGTCGGTGTAGTCCTTGATGGCATGCAGATAGGTCCAGGGTTGCTGGTATTGTCCACTAACGAGATCACAGTAATGTGGCTGGTGCATATGCCAGCACATGACCACCTTGAGACGTCGTTCATCGGACATGATGAATGTGCTGACCCAGCATTTCCGGCGTGATCAGGACAACGCCTTCGGGTGAGCGGTAAAACCGGCTGGCATCATCCTCCGGGTTCTCTCCCACCACGGTATCCGGCTGGATGTTGCAACCCCTGTCAATCACGGCGCGTCTGATGGAACAGTTACGTCCGATCGTGACATCCGGCAATGCGACGGTATCCTGGATACTGGCATAGGAATTGACCTTCACATTGGAGAAAAGAAGAGAATGACGAACCGTGGCACCCGATATGAGACATCCCCCGGAAACCATCGAATCGACCGCCATGCCTCTGCGGTCATCGTCATCGAAGATGAATTTGGCCGGCGGCAACTGTTCCTGGTAGGTCCAGATTGGCCAGTCCTCGTCATATAAATTCAGTTCCGGACTGACGCCAATCACCTCCATGTTCGCCTCCCAGAACGCATCCACCGTCCCCACATCTCGCCAGTACCCCTGTTTACCGGTATTCATATCCCGGTAGGGAAAGGTGAAGACACGATACCGCTTGATCAGGGACGGGATCACGTCATGACCGAAATCATGCGTGGAATAATCATCATCCGCGTCCTTGATCAACTGTTCATACAGAAATGCGGTATTGAATACGTAAATACCCATGGAGACCAGCGCCACTTTGTCATTCCCGGGTATCGGTGTCGGACTCTCGGGTTTTTCCTGGAATTCAAGTACCCTTCCCTTGTTATCGACACTCATGACGCCGAATGCCTTCGCCATTTCCAGATCCACTTCGATGCAGCCAACCGTCATATCGGCCTGCTGCTCGACGTGATAGGCAATCATGGGACCATAATCCATCTTGTAAACATGGTCACCGGCGAGGATCAGGACGTATTGGGGAGCATGAGTGCGAATAATATCCAGATTCTGATATACGGCATCCGCAGTCCCCGCATACCACGATGACTCGATGCGCTGCTGGGCGGGAAGCAGTTCCACGAACTCGCCGAATTCGCCTCGCAGGAAGCTCCAGCCCTGCTGGATATGCTGGATAAGGGAATGTGCCTTGTACTGGGTCAATACAGCGATCTGGCGAATACCGGAGTTCACGCAGTTGGACAGTGGAAAGTCGACAATCCGGAACTTTCCGGCAAAAGGGACTGCCGGTTTGGCTCGCCACAAGGTGAGTTGCTTGAGCCTTGAACCTCTCCCTCCAGCCAGAATCAGTGCCAGAGTCTCTCGTGTCAGTTTACTGACAAAACGGGGCGTATGGGTTATTTTCATCTCTTGGGCGGTTCCACACCGTGTCCAGTCCGGATTGCTGTTGGCTATTTCCTGACAAACTTCAAGCGTGGAGTATGTTACCATTTCTCCATGAAGAAATGTTTAAGTAGAATGGTTCTCAATACTGCACTGACGGGCATGCACAACCTCATCGGCAGCCCGTTAGTCCTCTGATACGCCGATGACTGACACATCACACCAGATGCCGGTTTACTGGCAGGCGGATCTGCAGCGTTTGCTGGAAGCCCGCCATCATGATCCGTTTGACGTTCTCGGCAAACACAGGGACGGTGAGTATGATCGTATCCGAACCTTCATTCCCGGTGCTGCCTGGGTGCACATCACCGATGGGGATCGTGCCATGCACCGGATCCAGGGAAGCGATCTGTTTGAATGGCAAGGGCCTTCAGGCCAGGTACCCGACAGATACCAGCTGACCTGGCAGGATTCCCAGGGAGCGCAGATCACCGCCTACGACCCATACTGCTTTCTGCCCCAGCTGGCAGATTTTGACCTGCATCTATACAACGAGGGCAGACACTGGCACGCCTATCGGTTTCTTGGCGCCCACCTCCACGAGACCGATGGCGTTCTTGGTGTCCTGTTTGCCGTCTGGGCACCGAATGCAGAACGGGTTAGCATCACAGGCGACTTCAATCACTGGGACGGCAGGCGCCACCCCATGCGGGCCCGTGGCAATAGCGGGGTATGGGAATTGTTCATACCCGGAGTGGATGCCCTGCAGCTATACAAGTTCGAGATTCGCAATCGCCAGTACGGCACCGTCCACCTCAAGACCGATCCATACGGCCAGCAATACGAACTGCGACCCGGTACGGCATCGATTATTTCCCCCGAATCCAGCTTCGAATGGGCGGATAACGAATGGATGCAACGACGACTGAAAGCCAACTGGCTCCATGAGCCCATGTCAATCTATGAAGTCCACCTGGGATCATGGAAAAGAAATGAACACGGTGGCTTTCTGGATTACCGCACACTGGCTCACCAGATTGTCGACCATGTCTCCCGCCTTGGTTTCACCCACATCGAACTCCTCCCGATCACCGAACATCCCCTGGATGCATCGTGGGGTTACCAGACGACCGGCTATTTCGCACCCACAAGCCGCTTTGGTAAACCGGATGATTTCCGCTATTTTGTCGATCACTGTCATCGAAATGGTATCGGCGTACTGCTCGACTGGGCACCGGGACACTTTCCCAAGGATATTCACGGACTGGCCAACTTCGACGGTAGCGCACTCTACGAACACGAAGACCCGAGAAGAGGAGAACATCGCGACTGGGGCACACTGATCTACAACTACGGGCGAAATGAGGTCAAAAACTTTCTGCTCTCCAGCGCCGTGTACTGGCTGGAGGAATTTCATATCGATGGCCTGCGGGTTGATGCCGTAGCCTCCATGCTCTACCACGATTACTCAAGAGAGACCGGCGACTGGATTCCCAATATATACGGGGGCAGGGAGAATCTGGAGGCCATCCGTTTCCTGCGCGAACTCAATGAGGTCACCCATGGACAGCATCATGGCAGCGTGATGATAGCAGAGGAATCCACGGCCTGGCCGAAGGTAACCATGCCTATCGATGCAGATGGCCTTGGCTTCAGCATGAAATGGAACATGGGATGGATGCACGATACCCTGAAGTACCTGCAAAAAGAGCCAGTACACAGGAAGTACCACCATAATGACCTGACTTTCGGTCTGCTCTATGCGTTTACCGAGAACTTCGTACTCCCCTTCTCCCATGACGAAGTCGTCCATGGCAAGGGCTCGATGCTCAACAAGATGCCGGGAGATGACTGGCAACGATTCGCCACCCTGAGACTACTGTATACCTACCAGTTCACTTATCCCGGGAAGAAGCTGCTCTTCATGGGCAATGAATTTGCACAGGGTAATGAATGGAACTTCGATACCAGCCTGGAGTGGTACCTGCTTGATTACGAACCGCATCGCGGCATCCAGACCCTGATTAGCGATCTGAACCGCATCTACAGGGAGAATCCCGCCCTGAACGTGCATGACTTTGACGCGGAAGGATTTGAATGGATCGAGTGCCAGGATTCCGAACAGTCTATCATCAGTTACCTGCGCCGCAATGGACCGGAAATCGTCATAGTAGCACTGAACTTCACCCCGGTACCGCGAGACGGATACCGACTCGGCGTCCCCTCGGCAGGATGGTATCAGGTGCTGTTCAATTCGGATTCGGGATATTACGGTGGCAGCAATCTTGGCAACGGCCAGGCCATTGAAGCCGATTCAGTTTCCTGGATGGGGCGGTCTCATTCGATCACGGTTACACTGCCACCGCTGGCGGGTATCGTCATCAAGCGGGTCAGCGGCTAGCTAGCTCACCGCAGGACGGGAAGTTCGCCCGGGGATGCGGGATCGGGATCAGGGACTCACTGCACTATCTTTGTGGCAAACACCCGGGGATGCAATCGTTTGTTCAAAATCGGTGGCGGTGGCGGGATTGACATTCTCATGCATAATCCGCCAGCCGCACCGGTTGTCGTCTTGCGCCCCACGTTCCGGGTTCCACCTCCAGCAGCCCGCTACAGGGGGTTCCGCATGAGCCGCATTTCCCGTCTGCACCCAGGTTCCACTCGGTAATTACGTACCAGTCCCGTCCGATCAGCTTATTGCCGCATTGGTGGCAGTAGGTACTCTCCCCTGCCTCATCATGCACATTGCCGGTGTAGGCATAACGCACACCGTTATCCAGTGCAATGCGTCGCGCCCGGGTCAGTGTGGATGGAGGTGTTGATGGTGTATCCAGCATTTTCCAGTCCGGGTGAAAGGCGGTGAAATGCATCGGTACCTCCGGACCCAGATTTTCCACAACCCATTGTGTCATTTCGTTCAGTTCCTGGTCGGAATCGTTTTCGCCAGGGATGAGTAATGTGGTTGTTTCAAACCAGACATCGGTTTCATGCTTCAGGTATAACAGGGTATCCAGCACCGGCTGCAGGTGACCACCGGTCAATTTCCAGTAAAAGCGATCGGTAAACGCCTTCAGGTCCACATTGGCGGCATCCATGTAGCGATAAAACTCCCTGCGAGGCTCGGGTGATATATAACCGGCCGTTACTGCTACGGATTTTATGCCATACTCCTGACAGGCCCTGGCCACATCGATGGCGTACTCCATAAATATCACCGGGTCATTGTAGGTATAGGCCACGCTGCGGCATCCAAGCTCGCTGGCAACCCTGGCGATCTTCCCGGGTGAGGCCTCATCCGCCAGGGTATCGACTTCACGGGATTTGCTGATATCCCAGTTCTGACAAAACTTGCAGGCCAGATTGCAGCCTGCCGTTCCGAATGACAATACGGGGCTGCCAGGCAGAAAATGGTTCAGCGGCTTTTTCTCAATCGGGTCGATGCAATAGCCGCTGGACCGGCCATAGGTGGTCAGGACGATTTCGCTGTCCTTGTTTGCACGGACAAAACACAGGCCTTGCTGACCTTCATGCAACCTGCAGGCTCGTGGACATACATCGCACTGTACACGGCCATCCTCCAGTACATGCCAGTATTTTGTACGGAAACCCTGATTATCGAATGATCCAGACACAGTCCCCTCTCCTTTCGGAGAATTTCAGTCCGCTACATTCTCTAGATAGGGACCGCAAACTCCGAATACAAGTCCACTTGATTTCATCCTGCAAGACACCTATGTAATAACTATAGGCCAGAAAAGGGACGAGTTATGAATGATCAGGTACGTGAACCAGCGGTAGCGGGGATGTTCTATCCCGCTGACTCCCGGGAGTTGCAGGGCACGATAAAGGGTTACCTAGAGTCTGCCGACGCAGCCGGCCCGGTCCCCAAGGCAATCATCGTACCACATGCCGGGTATATCTATTCGGGGCCGGTTGCCGCCACTGCCTATGCACGGATCAGCAAGGCAAGAGACCGGATCGAACGGGTGGTCCTTCTTGGACCCGCCCACAGAGTCGGGTTTCGGGGTCTGGCGGCAAGCAATGCAGACTTTTTCTCAACGCCTCTTGGAAAAATTCCGCTGGACACCCGTATCATCAGCCAGCTACTTCAGTACCCGCAGGTCCACCGTCTGGAGGACGCGCATCGCCAGGAACACAGTCTTGAGGTTCACCTGCCTTTTCTGCAGGAAGTCCTCGATGATTTTCTCCTGATACCGCTAGTGGTCGGCGAGTGCAGCCCCGATGAAGTATGTGAAGTGCTGGAGCAGGTCTGGGGAGACGAGAAAACCCTGATTGTCATCAGTTCGGACCTGAGTCACTATCACGAATACAGCATTGCACAGACAATGGATTCTGCGACTTCCAGGGCAATCGAGGCGCTGGAACCCGAAGCGATCGGATATGATCATGCCTGTGGCAGGAACCCCGTCAACGGGCTCCTGCTCGCGGCCAGAAAGCACGGATTGAAGGCACACACCATTGATCTGCGCAATTCTGGAGACACGGCCGGCCCGAAAGACCAGGTTGTTGGATATGGCGCCTACAGTTTCGAGTGATCCGGTCTTCACGAATGGAGACCGGGAAATACTGTTCCAGGTAGCCAGTGATTCCATTCGATACGGGCTGGATCATGACTGCCCTCTCCCGATCAATCCGCTTGATTATCCGGACCGATTCGGCGATCCCCAGGCCACTTTCGTGACGCTGCATCGCGATAACGAGTTAAGAGGCTGTATCGGTACGCTGGAACCGAGGGATCCGCTCGTAACCAGCATAGCCGTCAATGCCTTTCAAGCTGCCTTCCGTGATCCCCGTTTTACCCCGGTGCAGTATTCCGAACTGGATCGGATATCGCTGGATATTTCCGTACTGAGCAAGCCGGAAGCGCTGGCATTCAGGAATCAGGAGGACCTGTTGGGGCTTCTGCAACCGGGCAGAGATGGACTGATACTGGAAGAAAAGGCGTTGCGGGGAACCTTTCTGCCCTCGGTATGGAAATCCATAGACGACCCGCTGCAGTTCCTGCAGCAACTCAAACGCAAGACAGGCCTGTCGACTGAATACTGGTCGGATACAATCAGGATTTACCGCTATACAACAGAGACATTTTCGCAGTCAGGGCTGACACCCTGATAACCCGTTTCGCCGTCCGCGCTATGCACGGTGACAGCAAGAAATCCGAGAAGTATCGTGATCAACGTACCCAGATAGAAACGCCTGCGAAGCAACCGGTACTGGACATATTCATTTTCCCCAAGCCACAATCTGGTTACCAGATAGCGGTGCAGCATGATCCCGGGGGGAAGAATTCTGCGTTCCTGCCCTGAACGACGTTCCATGTGCCCACTGACAGCGCCGCCCTGCTGCCCCATACGCCGGTCGCCTGATTGCCGCTCATCGACAGCCAGGTGCGCTTCGATGAGACGTTCATAGTCGTCCAGTCGTTCGGTGCACAACAGAAACCGGGGAACCAGATCCGGCCAGGCGCTGAGCGGTTTCC
>JARFQV010000032.1 GCA_029287615.1 Pseudomonadota bacterium
TGACCGCAGGCTTGCCACCTTCCTCCTCAATCGATCCGCAACTGGTCCGGTCGTTGCCATGACGCACGAAAAACTGGCATTGGAAATTGGAACGGCGCGGGAAGTCATCAGCAGACACCTCAAAGCGATGGAAAACGAGAACATCATCAAGTTGTCCCGCGGTGAAATCAAAATCACCGACCGGGAGAAGTTAGCCAGCCGCGCCTGAAAGTCATTGTGTGATTTAGTCACAGACTACAAAAATGGGTTCTTGTAATATGATCCTCGCCACAGTGTGGTGCTATGACTAAACAAACGCCCCGGAAGTGGGCGCAAAATGACCGTAACCGGACAATCATAATCGGAGCGGCAGACTGGAGAAACACAATGCGTAAGACAGTTATTTTTCTGCTGTTATCAGCACTATTATTCCCCCCATCATTGATTGCAGACGATGTCATGGTTACCCGGCATTTCACCGGGCTCTGGGATCAACCGGAGCATGAAAGCCAGGGGATAAACCTGCAAATCATTGACCAGGACAGCGGTGACAAGGTCGCTGTCGCGTATTGGTATACCTACGACGACAACATGGAATCGGCGTGGTTTCTTGCCGCGGGGCCAGTAAGAGGAAACCGCATTGAAATGGTTCTGTACGAAGGTCAGGGTATTGGCTTTCTTGAGTCAGACATGGAAGGAAATGATCGGATCGTAGAGGTTGGAAGCCTGGAAATGGAGTTCTCCTCCTGCACCGAGGGTACCGCGACGTTTTCGACTACGCTGCCCAGCGTGGGTTCGGGCAGTTTTCCGGTTGAACGTTTCACCGACCTGTTCAATACGTCATGCAGTGGCGGCATCTCGGACGACACGCCAGCAAACGTACTCGGCACAGAGCAGCGCATTGGGCTTTCACCTGCCCGTGATGGTTCACTGGCCAGTGGCCATGCTGATTTTGAAGAGCGTCCCGACCGCACGGAGTTTTCGGTTGAGGTTGAAGACATGACCGATGGTAATTACCGAATTATTGTCGGCGGTGTTGACCGTGGCGGACTGGTCGTCACGATGGGGGTCGGTGAAACCGAGTTTCGCAGCCCGGTCGAAGCCGGCAAGGTTCTCTTGGCGTTTGATCCGCGTGGCCAAACAATCGAAGTCCACGATGACCAGGGCGTCGTCCTAACTTCCGATGATTCTGTGATCGACGGCGGTGGCGATAATGGCGGTGGCAGCGATATTGATTTCGGCACGGTAGAAATCGAGGTCGACCTCAGTAACACTGGCGTGTATACCCTGGCCTCAGGCGATGCCAAGCTGGAGCCACGCGATGACCGCACCGATTTTTCAGTTGAGATCGAAGATGTTCCTGTAGGTGATTACACTCTGCGTGTAGGTGGCAATGTGGTGGGTACGATTACCGTTGTCCAACTGGCAGACGGTTCGGTAGAAGGTGAACTTGAGTTCCGAAATCCGGTGGAACCTGGCAAGGTGCTGCTCGATTTCGATCCGCGTGGCCAGCAGATTGACGTGCTGGAAGGCAGCACGATCATCCTCGAAGTCATGTTTCCAGAGGGCTAGCTGCGGGAAACATACCAGAAGATCAGAACCGGCAGCTTTGACTGCCGGTTTTTTTTAGGACTGCACGCCTCTGATATAGGTGCATGCAACAACATCAGGCAACTGCGCAAGCGGCGTTAATATTGCGATCGGACAAAAACCCTATGAAGCCCTCCAAATCCATATATCGTCGACCTCATTGGCCATTGATTCTGTTGCTGCCGGTGACGTTGATGGCATTTTGGCCCGGCTACTTGATGCGCCTGGATGATTCGCCATGGCAGGTACATTTTCACGGTGTCACTGGACTTGCCTGGATTCTCCTGCTGATCGCGCAGTCTATGCTGGCGAGCAGGAGGCGCTTTGATTTACATCGCCGATTGGGGAAGGTGACTTATGTGATGGCGCCTTTGGTACTGCTCGGGGGTTTTATGGTCCTTTACACCATGGCCGCCCGAATGAACGGTGAATCGTTGAGCCCATTTTTCCAGACATTCGGGTACCGCCTGGCCTTCATCGATCTTGTGGGAAACCTCCACTATGCGACGGTGGTAACGCTTGCACTTGTTCAAAAGCGGGACATCGCCCTCCATTCACGGCTGATGCTTTCCAGCGTGATTCCACTGCTCTACGCCGTATTCTCGCGCTTCTACGATTTTGAAAGCTTTTGGACCGTGACCGACGTTTCGTTTCTGACGGCGGAAATCATCGTCCTCGTTCTGATCCTACGCGATCATCGTGCTGGCGGTATCCGATACCCCTGGGTGCTGGCCATGGCTGTTTTGTTGTTTCAGCACCTCATGTTTCGTCCCATTGGAGACATGGTCGCCTGGCAAGCTGCATTCGACGCTTATTCGCGCCTTCTAACGCCCTGAAAATGGTGTTTAACCGAACCTTATTCAAAATCAGGAAAGCGAGAACGCGCCTATATGAAGCTACACTGCCAATGGCCACTTCTGCAGAGGGCCCGATTCACGACTCAGGGCGAATATTTGCATTCAGCCGGAACAGGTTGCCCGGATCGTATTGCTGCTTGATCTGCAATAAGCGATTGTAGTTACCTCGATAATTGGCATTAATTACGGACGTCCCCTCTGCGAACAGATCATTCGTGTAAAAGCCGCGCGTATAGGGTTCCAACTGTGCCCAGTGCGACTTGATATAATTGACGTGCTCCGAACCGTCCTCACCGAATTTCCAGGAAACGAACGACAGCATATTGTGCTTTGATTCCCTGTGTGCAAAAGCAGTGGCATCCTCGGCGACTCGACCTATCGCACCACCGGACTGCTGAAATACAACGCGTGTTGAACGCTCAGGACGATGCTCGAAATTGTCGACCAGGTCATCTACCAGCGATGTTGTCACCTTGCCTGTAAACCCGGACTTCATATACCCGGAGAATGCTCGCGGGTCATCGTAATCGCCGGAACGCTGTAACGCGACATAGTCAACCGAACGAACATTTTCCCTTACAACGGTGCCGGCCTTACGGACAGGCGCGAGAAGTTTCTCCGCCTGGCCAGGGTCTCCGCTCCAGACCACACCGATGAATACGCCGGCGTCTTTACCTGCTCCACCACCAATGCCACCGCCCACGTGCATTTCGTCCGGTGCACTGTCAGCATACTCACCGAAGAAATTGAGCACCTGCTTTGCCTCTGACAACGGGAAGGTGAACCCAGCGTTGACCACCTCGCGCTGCATCGGGTGCAGCCTGAACAGGAACGATGTGACAATACCGAAATTGCCGCCACCACCGCGCAGCCCCCAGAACAGGTCGGCGTTTTCATCGGGAGCCGCTCGGCGCAACTGCCCGTCTGCGGTCACGATGTCGAATTCCAGGACGTTATCCAGCGTTAATCCATAGCGGCGCGCTAAACGGCCAAAACCACCGCCCAGGGTCAGTCCGCCGACTCCTGTGTGTGAGACCGTTCCCGCTGTTGTTACCAGTCCATGGGCCATGGACTCGTGGTCGAGTTCTCCGAGCAGGCTTCCCCCGGCCACACGTGCGGTCCTTGCCCTGGGATTTACTCGTACCGAACGGTAATTTGAAAGATCGACCTGCATGCCGCCATCGCAGGAGGATATACCGGCAGCACTGTGTCCGCCGCACTTCACGGCCAGCAATAGTCCGTAGTCCTGGGCGAACTTCACCGCTGCGCTCACATCTGCCGCACCTGTCGGCTGCACCACAAGGGCCGGGTACTTGTCAAAATCAGGATTCAACAGCAACCGCGCCTCATCATATCCCTCGCTCCCGGGTAGAAGCAGCTTGCCTTTCAGTTCGTCACTCAGCTCCTGGACTTCCGATTTTTGCAGGGTGAGCTGGGCCCCGTCCCCGGTTAGGGCATTGATGTCGGAAGTTACTGCTGTCGGGGTGTGGCGCAGTGAGGCCAGAAGTGGTTGAAGCGGCATTGACACCGCCACGGCGGCGGACAAAGAATTACGTAGAAACCGACGTCGATCCATAGTGAAGACTCCTTGGTGTTTTCTATTTTTTGTAGGGTGTGTTCTTTAACACCTCTGGTCAAAGCTTAGCGAAAAGTTGCTGAATTGTCAGAAAGGATGGCGTTATTCGACATCAAACAGTCCTTGCGCTTTTGGTAATCGGTGTTCAATGAATAGCCCTTTGATCGAAAAGTTTTCGACAATCACCTGCCCAGATTGTGGTCATTCCGAAAAAGAAAAAATGCCCACGGATGCGTGTCAGTTCTTCTATGACTGCAAAGGCTGTGGCGAGGTTTTAAGAGC
>JARFQV010000151.1 GCA_029287615.1 Pseudomonadota bacterium
TTAGCACTCGCTTGTGTAGCGCAACTACACGGCACTCGCGCTGCCTTGTCTTGCGAAAAAATGACCACCGTCGCAACGATCTTCCTGGTGGTAACAGGCCCTAGTTGGAACCGCCACTGACACTCGCGATAGACCAGGGCACGCATGCATCGCGTGCCGTGATATTTGATGCCCGCGCGGAAATTATCAACAGCGCCCGGCAGGATATCGGATTGCAGAGGAGGGGGGATACCGAGGTAGAGCAGGATGCAGGGGAGATTCTCGCCTCGGTCAAGTCGGTGATAAACCGCGTTATTGCCGAATCAGGGGCTGACCCGGACATGATCAGGCAGGCGGGACTGGCAACGCAGCGCTCCAGCGTCGTGGCCTGGGATCGTTTTAGTGGCCAGCCACTCAGCCCGGTACTGAGTTGGCAGGATCGTCGAACAGAAACACAACTGCATACCTATCGTGCCCATCTCGGCGATATCGAGAAACGGACCGGTCTGCGCCTGTCTGCCCATTACGGTGCGACCAAGCTGAAATGGTTGCTTGAACACGTTGCCAGTGTGCGTTCTGCCTGGAAGGAAGGGAGGCTACTCATGGGCCCGCTGGCAGGATTTTTACTGCATAACCTGGTGGAGGGAAAACCCGGACTGGTTGATCATGCCAACGCATCGAGAACATTGCTGTGGAATCTGGAGAGCCGCGAGTGGGACCCTGATCTTGCCAATCTCTTTGGTGTGCCCATGAATACCCTGCCTGCCTGCCGTCCGACGCTCTCGAACTATGGCCTGCTGCAGGACGGTGGTATACCACTGACCGCAGTAAACGGGGATCAGACTGCTGCTATTTACAGCCTTGGCAAGCCGGACCCGCGAGTATTGCTCGTCAATACGGGAACGGGTGCTTTTGTGCTGATTCCGGGGCAGCGTTCCGTTGTTCACATACCCCGGCTGTTGACCGGTATATCAATGAGTAATGGTAATACGGGCGACTATTATCTGGAGGGGACTGTCAACGGTGCCGGAGCCGCCATCACCTGGGCCGCCAAGCAATGGAAGATATCCGGGGTCACCGGCAAGTTGTCCGGGTGGTTGCGTTCCATTGACGATCCACCGGTTTTCATCAATACCATCGGAGGGCTTGGTTCTCCCTGGTGGCGTTCCGGAAAAAAGCCTTGTCTTTTGGGCGGCGACGAAAAGCGCCCGGAGGATTCCGGGGGGGGCGCAATGACAGCGGTTGTGGAAAGTATTGTTTTCCTGATCCAGTCTAACATTGATTATATGAAGGAGCGTGAAATCTGCTTCGACAGTATATGCGCATCCGGTGGTCTGGCTTCACTCGATGGATTTTGTCAGCGTATTGCGAGTCTCTCCGGCTATCCGGTCGAACGACCAGCCGAGACGGAGGCAACAGCCCGCGGCATTGCCTGGCAGGCAAGCGGATGTCCCGCCAGATGGCCGGCTGCCGGTGAGAGCACCCGTTTTGAGCCGCAACAGAACCGGTCCCTGCGGGAGAGATATAAGCTCTTCAGGGATTCGATCCAGGATAGATAAAATAATACGGTATACAACAGTGTTGTTTATTTCGGGCCGGAAAAAAGCCAAAGATAGCCTGCATTATAAAAGACATGCAGAATGACAGGCGCTGTCAGGGTCTGATACCGGTCCTTGAAAAATCCGAAGACCAGCGATGGAATGAAAACCAGGGCAGCCCACAGTGGTGGATGGTAGATAAAGTGCAGGGCGGTAAAAAGCACACTGGTTATTATGTTGGCAACACTCAGAGGGCCTGCCATGCTTTTCGTGATGTGTTGATAGACCAGTTCCTGTATAAGTCCGCGAAAAACGATTTCCTCGAGAACGGGATAGATGAGGGCGGGTGTCAGATAGCTGACAGGATAATTAACCGGCCACCACCAGTCAGTTTTTACCGGGATGAAGTATAACAGCGCCACCCAGAAGGCGGGCGCTGCCAGCAATGCTGCATGAAAGGCCTTGTCACGCCACATGTGTAAGGTGGAAAATTTAAGAGGGAACTCAGGAATCGGGGGCTTTCCCGTACTTTATACGGTTTAATGCCTCAACCATACCCGGTTCCATATCCATACCCACAGGCCAGCCCGGGTTGAGTGAAATTCCGAAACCGGGGCCGACTCTCTCCAGTACCCAGCTGAATTCGGCCAGCAGGCCGCCCTCATAACCGGGAAAGTCTGTCAGAAAGGACTTGGCCCGCTCGGGACTGGTGAAGACGATCAATACCTCGGTATCGTCTTCGGCCTGCAGTGTAAGGGGAACTGCGTGGTCACTGCCCTGGAAGCCCTCTATACCGATAGAATCCTTGACCGGCATGAATATCTGGGACTCCAGTAATGCCTCCATGAACTCTTCACTGGATATCATGCCATCCTGTGCGGCGACCAGCTTTTCTTCCAGCTCGTTTCTCGCTTCGAAGGTCTCGTTCATTGAAGTACCAGGCCTGGAGCATTGCTGAATTCTGTCATTATGATGATATCCAGGTACGGTGGTAGTTTGGACCGTCACTTAACCTATTGTGCCAGCCAACGTTCAATCCTGCGCTTTGCCCGCGGACACAAAATCCGCTTGTCCGGGTAACTCGACATTTTGCAGGATACAGTCCTGCAACAGGAGTCGAGCTGGATACAGTAAAACAAAGCCCCGCTGAGCGGGGCTTTGTGTCGACACCTTGCGTATTTCAGTTATTCGTTTCCGCCACCAAATGCGCCCAGTAGCTGCAGCAGGCTGAGAAACAGGTTATAGATACTGACGAAAAGAGTAACCGTCGCCATTATGTAATTGGTCTCACCGCCGTGGATGATCTGACTGGTCTGATAGAGGATCAGACCGCTCATCAGCAGAACAAACATGGCGGACACTGCCAGTGACAGACCAGGCATGGTGAAAAATACGCTGGCCAGTCCCGCCAGAAATGCCACCAGTATACCGACCATCAGGAATCCACCCATGAAGCTGAAATCCTTGCGGGTGGTCAGGGCATAACCGGAAAGTCCGAGGAAGATGATGCCGGTGCCGCCCATTGCCATCATGACGATCTGGTCACCATTGGGCAGCCCCAGATAAGCGTTGATGATCGGTCCGAGGGTCAGGCCCATGAAACCGGTCAGGGCGAAGACGGATACCAGTCCCCACACGCTGTCACGAGTCTTTGTAGTCAGGAACAGCAGGCCGAAATATCCCACCAGGGTAATCAAAAGGCCCATCGGAGGCATGTTCAGTACAACGGCGACACCTGCCGTCAACGCACTGAACATCAGCGTCATGGACAACAGAATGTAGGTGTTACGTATGACCTTGTTGGTAGACAGAACAGACGGTTGCGAGCTGGGAACCGATCTATCAATGTAGTTCATGCAGTTGTACCTCCTGAGTACAAGCAGATTTAAGTTCAATATAGAGACAATGGTTGCTGCGTAAAGTTCAAGAATATATATATCGCCTACAAATCGCAATATGGGTTCTGTTTCCTTGATTTTCAAGTGGTAGTGGCCATCTGGCACCCGGTTCCGGTATCCTACCCCCTCCCGGAGAGGTGGCTGAGTGGTCGAAAGCGGCGGTCTTGAAAACCGTTGATCCGCAAGGGTCCGGGGGTTCGAATCCCTCCCTCTCCGCCAATAAAGTAAATGGCCCCCGCCTGGGGCCTTTTGCTTTATCAGGGGTGTGGAGGTTCGATGAGAACCCTTCGGTTCGAGCCAAGCG